>NZ_ACQT01000030.1 GCF_000175235.1 Acidovorax delafieldii 2AN
ACCCGCAGCGGCACTGCAGGAGGGCCGCCCCACCAAGCGCGACCGGCGCCACATCGACCGCGCGCAGGATTGGGGCGACCGTTGGAGCGCATCCATCGACGAGTGACGAGCGAAGCGGCAAGTGCCGCGCGCCGTCAGTCGCCCGAACCCGGCCGCGCGACCGACCAGCGGTTGCGCCCACCACGCTTGGCGTCGTAGAGTGCCGCATCTGCACGGCCGACCAGTTGCTGCACCGTTTCTCCCCCCAGCAGCGTTGCAAGGCCCATCGAAAGGGTGAGCGCGCCCACCTCGGCATCCCGATGGGCGTCCACCCGGCCCCGGATACGCTCGGCGAGCTCGGCGGCGCGGGCTTCGGTGCAACTGTCCAGCACGATCACAAACTCTTCCCCACCCCACCGGATCACCGCATCGCGGCTTCGCACGGCCAGGCGCAACATGCATGCAACGTCGCGCAGCACGCGGTCGCCCACGGGGTGCCCAAAGCGGTCGTTGACCCGTTTGAAGTGGTCGATATCGCAGACCAGCAGGCTCAAGGGGCGGCCATGCTTGCGCGCATCCGCTTGCGCCTCGGCCAGGATCTTCTCGCCGCCGCGGCGGTTGTGCAGGCCGGTGAGCGGGTCCCGCGTGGCGGCATCCAGCAAGGCCTGCTCCTTGCTCACCCGTTC
This sequence comes from Acidovorax delafieldii 2AN, assembly GCF_000175235.1. Classification (GTDB taxonomy): domain Bacteria; phylum Pseudomonadota; class Gammaproteobacteria; order Burkholderiales; family Burkholderiaceae_C; genus Acidovorax; species Acidovorax delafieldii_B. Next base: position 666 of record NZ_ACQT01000030.1, read on the forward strand.
GGAGATGTCCTTGCTCACGCTGACGTAATGCGTGACCTGCCCGCGCTCGTCGCAAACAGGCGAAATGCTTTGCTCGGCATGGAACAGCGAACCGTCACGACGGCGATTGACAAAGGTGGCACGAAAGTCGCGCCCCTCGGCCAGCGAGCGATACAAAGCACTGTAGAAGGCCTCGTCATGCAGGCCAGAGCGAAGCACGGCAGGCGTGGCACCCACGGCCTCGTCTGCGCCGTAGCCCGTGACATGGGAAAAGGCCGTGTTGACGAAAATGATGCGGCCAGCGGCATCCGTCAGCATCACCGGATCACTGGCGGCATCGAGCGCACGGGCCAGCAGGCGGTTCTTGCGCTCGGACTGAATGTAGGCCGATACATCCTGCTGCACGGAGATGAAATGCGTCAAGGCGCCATCGTCACCCCGCACGGGCGAGATGTTCCAGTGGACGAGGTAGCTTGAACCATCCTTGCGGTAATTGGTGGCCGTCCCCTCAAAGTAACGCGCCTCGTTGAGGCATTGGTGCAGGTGCTCGATCACGGCGCGATCGGTGTCCGGCCCCTGCAGCATCCTGAGCGTACGCCCCTGCAATTCCTCCATGGTGTACCCCGTCATCGCACAGAAGGCCGGGTTGGCGAACTCGACCTGCAACCCTTTCGCATCGGTGATGACGATGGCGTTCCACGACTGCAAAAAGGCCGCCTGCAATAACTGGAGAGTGGATGTGCTCATGAAGTGAGATTGCCCGGCAGATACGGTGCCTTCACCGGAATGCGCAAGCTCTCTGGAGCGCCCTGGGCTGCGGATGTGCCGCCAGGCGTGCCCGGGGCGGCCGACACAAAGGCTGGGGCAGTTGCCATTGGCGTCGGGCCGCTCGCCGCGTGCATCCACGCCCTCGGGCCCCGCGAAGAAACGCCGTCTCGCAAGCGCCGTGAACCCGCCAGCGGCGCCGGAGTGAGCGCTGGGATTTTCAACGCCGCCCCATGTGCAGCGCCGCAGGATCGAGTTCTGCCACCGCGCGAAACTGCGGCCGGGCAAAAAGATAACCCTGCATCAGATGGATGCCGCTGTCGTACAGGAAGTCGCGCTCTGCCGGGGTTTCGATGCCTTCAGCCACCACCTGTATTTCCATGTCGCGGCACAGATCAACAAGGCGACGCACGATGGTCTGGCGGGCGCGATTGGAGTCGATATTGCGCACGAGGTCCATGTCGATCTTGATGATGTCTGGCTGGAAATCAGCCAACAGCTTGAGGCCTGCATAGCCCGCGCCAAAGTCGTCGATGGCCGTCTGAAAACCGCAGCGCTTGTATTCACGCAATATCTCGGCGAACCATGGGCCGTCCTCGATGCGCTCGCCTTCGGTCACCTCGAAAATGATTTTTTCGAGTGGAAACCCATGAATCCTCGCCGCCTCTAGCGTCGTGCGGATACACACCTCGGGCTTGTAGATCGCATTGGGCAGGAAGTTGATCGAGACCGGTTGTTCCAGCCCCAGTTCCGCGGCTCCCTTGATGGCCTTGACTCGGCAGGCCTGGTCGAAACGGTAGCGGTTCTGGTCGTTCACCTGCGAGAGCACCGTTGCCGCACTTTCGCCAGAGGGGCCTCGCACCAACGCTTCGTGCGCAAACACCGTGCGGTGGTGCAGATCCACAATGGGCTGGTACGCGTAGTCGAACTGAAACCCCAGCCGCGCTCCATTGCCGCAGTCCTCGCAATCCCTTCGAGTGCCTTCGAGAGGGGCAAAATTCAGTGGAAAGGCAGGGTTGGCGTGGGAGTGCTGTCTTTCTTGCATGCGGCTATTGTCACCGGTGTCGAAACATCCTGTGTGAGCACCGCTGCAAGGGCCACCCCATGCCACTGGCGGCGGCGAAGCGCCCATGCGTCAGAACCTGGCCGCACGGCGCCTTGGCGATCCCTGAACGTAGCGATCGCCAAGGCGGCACTCCGACAGAACATCGGACCACGTCCGCAGAAGCCCTATCGGCGCCCACCACCGTACCCTTGCTGCGGCAGCCTCGACCCAATACGGGGCGCATTGCGGCCAGAAAGCAAAAAAGCCGCAACTTTGGGAGCTGCAGCTTTTGCTTTTCAGATTTTTTGAAATTTGCAGCGATGCTGCAGATTTGAAAGCCATCTGGCGGAAACGGAGGGATTCGAACCCTCGATGAGGCTCTACACCCCATACTCCCTTAGCAGGGGAGCACCTTCGGCCACTCGGTCACGTTTCCAATCCCGCTATTATGCCTCATTTTCGAGGCATTTTTGGGAGCTTCAGGCGGCTGGCTGGTCCAGCTCGAAGGCCTTGTGCAGGGTGCGCACGGCCAGTTCCATGTATTTCTCGTCGATCACCACCGAGGTCTTGATTTCGGAGGTGGAGATCATCTGGATGTTGATGCCTTCTTCGCTCAAAGTGCGGAACATCTTGCTGGCCACGCCCACATGGCTGCGCATGCCGATACCGACAATGCTCACCTTGCAGATCTTGGTGTCGCCAGCCACTTCCTGGGCTCCCAGTTCAGGCAGCACTTTTTCCTTGAGCAGTTCAACCGTGCGGGTGTAGTCGTTGCGATTGACGGTGAAGCTGAAGTCGGTCTTGCCGTCCTTGCTGACGTTCTGGATGATCACGTCGACTTCAATGTTGGCGTCGGCCACTGCGCCCAGAATCTTGTAGGCGATGCCGGGCTTGTCGGGCACGCCCAGCACGGAGATCTTTGCCTCGTCGCGATTGAATGCGATGCCGGATACGACGGCTTGTTCCATTTTTTCGTCTTCCTCAAAAGTGATCAGCGTGCCGGACTTGGCTTCTTCGTTGATGTCGATGTCCCAGGGGGTGAAGCTGGAGAGCACGCGCATCGGCACCTTGTACTTGCCTGCAAACTCAACCGAGCGGATCTGCAGCACCTTGGAGCCCAGGCTGGCCATTTCGAGCATTTCCTCGAAGCTCACCGTCTGCAGGCGGCGCGCTTCGGGCACGACGCGCGGGTCGGTGGTGTAAACGCCGTCCACATCGGTGTAGATCAGGCACTCATCCGCCTTCATGGCCGCAGCCACGGCCACGGCCGAGGTGTCGGACCCCCCACGGCCCAGCGTGGTGATGTTGCCTTCGCCGTCGATGCCCTGGAACCCGGTGACGATGACCACCTTGCCGGCGGCCAGGTCGCTGCGCACGCGCTGGTCGTCGATGGATTCGATGCGCGCCTTGGTGTAGCTGCTGTCCGTGCGGATGGGCACCTGCCAGCCAGCGTAGCTGACCGCTTCCATGCCTTCCGCCTGCAGCGCAATGGCCAGCAAGGCGGACGAGGCCTGCTCGCCGGTGGCGGCCAGCATGTCCAGCTCGCGGTGGTAGGACTGCATGGCGCGGGAAGGCGCCAGCTCCTTGGCCAGGCCAAGCAGGCGGTTGGTTTCGCCGCTCATGGCGCTGGGAACCACCACCATCTGGTGGCCGGCCCGCGCCCATTTGGCCACGCGCTTGGCAACGTTGCGAATGCGCTCCGGAGAGCCCATCGAGGTGCCGCCGTATTTATGAACGATCAATGCCATTGGATATTGGGGGTGACGAAACTGGAGCCGCAGCGCAGGTTGCACACTGTTTTGGTGCGCCGCCGTTTTTCGTGCCGTTGTTAGACCAAAACCTCGGGATTGTACCAATCGAGTTGCGGCCCGGAGCGCCCCACGAAGCCCCGCCCCACCTTGAGATGGATACGGTGGCCGCGCGTGGTGCAGGCTGCCAGCTGGTCGAGCAACTCGCCCAGCTGCGCCGCGGTGGGCGTGGTGGCGTGCGCCACCCGCAACCAATGGCGCAGCACGTTCGATTGGCGCGCACGGCTCAAGGCCCGCAGGGGCGCCAGTTGCGGAGGGATGCCCACCTGCAGCAGATCCTGCTGCGCCATTTCCTGCAGCAGCTCGCTGGCCTGTGCGGCATGGGCGGCAGACCGGGCGAAGGTGTCCCGGAACGAGGGAAACGCAGCTTCCAGCGCGGGCAGCAACTGCGCGCGGATGCGATTGCGCGTGAAGCGCTCGTCCTGGTTGGTGGGGTCTTCCACCCAGCCCTGCCCCTGCGCCCGCAGCCAATCGCGCACATGTGCCCCCGCCACACGCAACAGGGGGCGATGCCAAAAAACACCGCCCCGCTCCCAGCGTGCAGGCATGGCGGCCAGCCCGGCCACGCCGGCGCCGCGCGACAAAGCCAGCAGCAGCGTCTCGACCTGGTCATCCGCGTGCTGCGCCAATGCTATCGAAGAGATAGCAAATGGCGCAGGATGCGCTTGCACTACCGCCTCAAAAGCCTTGTATCTTGCCCGGCGGGCAGCATCCTCTGGGCTTTCTCCAGGCGCGTGGCGTGCGTCCACCCGCTGCACCGTCAGCGGCACCTGCAAGCACTTGCACAGATCCTGGCAGTGGCGCTCGAAATCGTCGGCTGCGGCCTGCAGGCCGTGGTGCACATGGATCGCCTGCACCTGCCCCGGCCACTTTCGCGCGCACGCGAGCAGCAAAGCGGTGGAATCGGCGCCCCCGCTCAGCCCCACCGCCAACGGCAGCGCGGGCGCAAACTGCTCCATCGCGGCTGAAAAGGATTGCGTCATCCTTGTCGTTGCCGCGGCGTTGCGTGCGGCAGCCAGATCGCGGGAAACCAGATTTCAGACATGCGCATGATTATCCCGTTCCGCGCCAAGGGTGCGCCGCCGGGCACGTGCGGCAGGCATGGCCGCGTCATGCGCCCCATGCACCATGCACAAACGTGCAAGGCGGAACAGTCTGGCGCGCGTTCGCCGGCCCGCGGTGGCCGCATGGTGCGCATCCCGGCACATGAACGACGAGGCAGCCATACGCAGGTGCGGACAGCGCCATGGCGCGGCGCCCCTCACGGCACGCCCGCAACACGGCTGGGGATCTCACTCTTTCGTGCCTTGTGTCGACCGCCGGACGCGCCGTCACGCGCACAACGGCCTCCATGGCAACGGGCCGGTGCCCACAACGCCAACGGCCCCCGAAGGGGCCGCTGTTCTGGGTGCGCGCAGGCCGTCGGTTCAGCGGCTGTCGGCCTTTGTGTCGCTGAAACGGCCGTAGCTTTGCAGCCGGTCGTAGCGGCGGTCCAGCAGGTCTTTGGTCTTGAGGTCGGCCACCTGGCGGAAGGCATCGCCCAACGCACGCTTGAGGAAAGATGCCATCTGCTTGGGATCGCGGTGCGCGCCGCCCACGGGCTCGCTCACGATCTTGTCCACCAGGCCCAGCGCCTTGAGGCGGTGGGCGGTGATGCCCAGGGCGTCTGCGGCCTCTTGCGCCTTTTCGCTGGTCTTCCAGAGGATGGAGGCGCAGCCTTCAGGGCTGATCACGGAGTAGATGGCGTATTGCAGCATCACCACCTGGTCGCCCACGCTGATGGCCAGCGCGCCGCCCGAGCCGCCTTCGCCAATGATGGTGGTGATGATGGGCACTTCGAGTTGCGCCATCTCGAAGATGTTGCGGCCGATGGCCTCGGACTGGCCGCGCTCTTCGGCGTCGATGCCGGGGTAGGCGCCCGGCGTGTCCACAAAGGTGAACACGGGCAGCTTGAACTTCTCGGCCGTCTTCATCAGGCGCAGGGCCTTGCGGTAGCCCTCGGGCTTGCTCATGCCGAAGTTGCGCATGGCGCGCTCTTTGGTGTCGCGCCCCTTCTGGTGGCCCAGCACCATGCAGGCATGGCCGTTGAAGCGCGCCAGGCCGCCCACGATGGACAAATCGTCCGCGTAGTGGCGGTCGCCGTGCAGCTCCACGAAGTCGGTGAAGATGTCGCGCACGTAGTCGAGCGTGTAGGGGCGCTCGGGGTGGCGGGCAATCTTGGTGATCTGCCAGGGGCTCAGCTCGCTGTAGATGTCCTTGGTGAGCTGCTGGCTCTTCTTGCTGAGCTGGTCGATTTCTTCCGAGATATCAACGGCACTCTCGGTCTGCACGTAGCGCAGTTCTTCAATTTTGGATTCGAGTTCGGCAATGGGCTGCTCGAAATCCAGAAAGGTCTTTTTCGCCAACGTATTTCTCCTTGGGTCGCGCCCTGGGCGCCTCTGTCGAGGGGCCCGCGTTGCAACCGGTTCATGACTGATGGAACGAGCCTCAATAGGCCACGGGCAACGGGTCGAGCGATCTCCAAATATACCAAGTCGCCACGCTGCACCAGGGCTTCCAGGCCTCGGCCACCTCGCGGGCATCGCTGCGGCTGACCGGATCGCCCGAAAAATAGTTCTGGCTGATGCCGTTGATCAGCCCCACATCGTCCAGCGGCAGCACATTGGGCCGCATCAGGTAGAAGATCAGGAACATCTCGGCTGTCCAGCGGCCAATGCCGCGGATGGCCACCAGTTCGGCAATGATGGCTTCGTCGTCCATCGCGGCCCAATCGGTGACGTGCAGCTTGCCGCCCTCGAAGTGCAGGGCCAGATCAACCAGGTAGTCCACCTTGCGGGCCGACAGGCCGGCGGCCCGCATGTCGTCGATCTTGAGCTTGAGCACATTGCCGGGCTTCATGCCGCGCGGCAGCGCCGCGAAGCGCTCCCACACCGTCTGCGCGGCCTTCACCGAAATCTGCTGCCCCACGATGCTGCGCGCCAGGGTGGTGAAGGCATCGCCGCGGGTCTGCAAGGCGGCATCGCCAAACTGGGGAATGAGGCGCTTCATCACCCGGTCTTTCTTGACGAGGTGCTTGCACGCTTCGGCCCAGTAGTCGGGCGTGGCCAGCGCGGTGCTGGCGGGCGTCAGCGCTTCGCTTGCTACGTTTTTAGAAGCAGCCACGGCACACCCCGCAAGCACCACAAGGGTATTTGATACAAAACGGCGTCACTGAGCGGCTTCCCAGGTCGTGCCCGCGGCGGAGTCCTTGAGCACGATGCCCTGGGCCAGCAGGGCGTTGCGGATGCGGTCGGCCTCTGCAAAATCCTTGCCGGCCTTGGCGGCGGCGCGGGCGGCAATCTGCGCCTGGATGGCCGCCTCGTCAAAACCCGCACCGGCCTGCAGGAAGGCCTGCGGATCGCCTTGCAGCAGTCCCAGGCAACCCGCCAGCGCCTTGAGCAGCCCCGCGAGTTGCGGCGAACGGGTCTTGTTGACCTCGCTGGCCAGGTCGAACAGCACGGCAATCGCCTCGGGCGTGCCAAAGTCCTCGTCCATGGCGGCCTTGAAGCGTGCAGCGTAGGGGTCCGCCCAGTCGATGCTCGCCACCTCCGACGGCGCCACCAGGCTCAGCGCGGTGTACAGGCGCTTGAGCGCCTGGCGTGCGTCGTCCAAGTGGGCATCGCTGTAATTGAGCGCGCTGCGGTAGTGGGCGCGCACGATGAAGAAGCGCACCGTCTCGGCGTCGTACTGCTGGAGCACGTCGCGGATGGTGAAGAAGTTGCCCAGGCTCTTGGACATCTTCTCGTTGTCCACGCGCACGAAGCCGTTGTGCACCCAGAACTTCGCCAGCGGCTTGCCGGTGGCGCCTTCGCTCTGGGCGATTTCGTTCTCATGGTGGGGGAACTGCAGGTCGGCCCCGCCGCCGTGGATGTCGAAGGTCTCGCCCAGCGTGGCGCAGCTCATGGCCGAGCACTCGATGTGCCAGCCCGGACGGCCCGTGCCGAAGGGGCTGTCCCACTTGGCCTCGGGCGGCTCCTCGGGCTTGGCGGATTTCCACAGCACGAAATCGAGCGGGTCTTCCTTGCCGTCCTGCACGGCCACGCGCTCGCCCGCGCGCAGCTCGTCGAGCGACTTGCCCGAGAGCTTGCCGTAGCCCGCAAACTTGCGCACCGAGTAGTTCACGTCGCCATTCGTGGCGCGGTAGGCCAGGCCCTTGCCTTCGAGCTGGCCGATCAGCGAAAGCATCTGCGGCACATATTCGGTGGCGCGCGGCTCCACGGCCGGCGGCTCAATGCCCAGGGCGCCAATATCCTGGTGCATGGCGGCGATCATCTCGTCGGTGAGCTGGCGGATGGTGATGCCCCGCTCCAGTGCGCGCCGGATGATCTTGTCATCAATATCGGTGATGTTGCGCACATAGGTCACGCGCAGGCCACTGGCCTTGAGCCAGCGCTGCACCACGTCAAACGCCATCATCATGCGGGCGTGGCCGATGTGGCACAGGTCGTAGATGGTCATGCCGCACACGTACATGCGCACATGGCCGGGTTCGAGCGGGGAAAAGTCTTCCAATGCACGCGACAGCGTGTTGTAGATGCGCAAACTCATGGGATTTCTGTAACGGGGAGACTTGATGGGGGCGGGTAAAGCCAGTTCACCCTGCAGCGAAGGTGCGGGCCCCGCAAGGGGATGTGCCCAGCCTTGGGCGCCCGGCGAAATCACCAGCGGCAACAGCGTACCGTCATGACAACCCCCTCAGCTACAATCCGCCGGAGTATAAGCCCCGCCCGGACCGGGCGCCGCCCACCCCCTTCGTACCCCTCCATGAAGCAAGTCCGCCGCACCCTCCCCCGACTTTTGTGCCTGCTGGCCCTGACCGCATGGCTGGGCGCTGGCGTGGCCCAGGCCAGCGACTACGCCGAGATCACCCAGTTACTCAAGACCGGCAAGGCGACCGAAGCCCTGGGCAAGGCCGACCAGCGCCTGACGGCGGCGCCGCGCGATCCGCAACTGCGCTTTCTGCGTGGCGTGGCGCAAACCGACCTCGGCCAGACCGACGCCGCCATTGCCACCTTCACGCAGCTCATCCAGGAATACCCCGAGCTGCCCGAGCCCTACAACAACCTGGCGGTGATCTACGCCAGCCAGAACCAGCTGGACAAGGCCCGCACGGCGCTGGAGATGGCAGTGCGCAACAACCCGTCGTACGCTGCGGCGCACGAGAACCTGGGCGACATCTACGCCCGGCTGGCGTTCCAGTCCTATGCCAAGGCCCAGAAGCTCGAGGCCAACAACCCCGCGCTGCGGTCCAAACTGGCGCAGGTGCACGAATTGCTCCAGCTCCCGGCGGCCCGCGCGGCCAAGCCCGCAGCATCGCGCCCCTGAGAGCCGCCACACGGCAGGGGCTTGCCACGTGGCCACCGCCGCTGCAGCCGGCCCGGTGGTAACTTCGGCGCCACATCCATCACGACCGCACCCGCCAGCCCCGGCGCCGCGGCACCGTTTCAATCAAGGAGTTGTGCATGATTTCCAGAAGAAAATCGACCGCCGCGCTTGCCAGCATTGCGCTGGCAGCTATTTTTTCAGTAGCATCCCCCGCCCAGGCGCAGGACGCGCCCAAAGTGAAGCTCGCCACCTCGATGGGTGACATCGTGGTGCAGCTCGACCCGGCCAAGGCCCCCAAGACGGTCGAGAACTTCCTGGCGTACGTGAAGGACAAGCACTACGACGGCACGGTGTTCCACCGCGTCATCGACGGCTTCATGATCCAGGGCGGCGGCTTCACGGCCGACATGGTGCAAAAGCCCACCAAGGCCCCGATCCCGCTCGAAGCGGCCAATGGCCTCAAGAACGACACCTACACCATCGCCATGGCCCGCACCGGCAACCCCAACTCGGCCACCGCCCAATTCTTCATCAACGTGAAGGACAACGCCATGCTCAACGCGCCCCAGCCAGACGGCCATGGCTATGCCGTGTTCGGCAAGGTGGTGAGCGGCACCGAGGTGGTCGACAAGATCAAGGCCGTGCCCACGAGCAACAAGGGCCCGCACCAGAACGTGCCCACCACGCCCGTCACCATCAACTCCGCCACCCTGGTGAAGTGATTTTTTACTGAAAGAAGCAACGCCATGAGCAACCCCAAAGTCGAACTGCACATCGCCAACCACGGCGTCATCACCCTTGAACTCGATGCCGACAAGGCACCGAAGTCGGTCGAGAACTTCCTGTCCTATGTGAACAAGGGCCACTACAACAACACGATCTTCCACCGTGTGATCCCCGGCTTCATGGTGCAAGGCGGTGGCTTCGAGCCCGGCATGAAGCAAAAGGGCACCGACGCGCCCATCCAGAACGAAGCCAACAACGGCCTCAAGAACGCCAACTACACCGTGGCCATGGCCCGCACCAGCGACCCGCACTCGGCCACGGCGCAGTTCTTCATCAACGTGGCCGACAACGGCTTCCTGAACCACACCGCACCTTCGGCCCAGGGCTGGGGCTATGCCGTGTTCGGTAAGGTGGTCTCGGGCGCCGACGTGGTGGACAAGATCAAGGCCGTCAAGACCGGCCGCAGCGGCTTCCATGACGACGTGCCAAAGGAAGACGTCGTGATCGAAAAGGCGGTTGCCATCTAACTATGGCACGTCCCTCTGTGGCGCTGCGCGCCTCGGTGCAGCCCCCAGAGGGAACAGCCCTTCGGGGCCATCCAGGCCTGCGCAGGCGGGCGTGGTGCCACGGCCCTCTTCTTCTGTCCCTTCTCTCGCATCGCTATCGCAGCGCGGAGTGGGAACGGCGGCGGCGCCTTCGCTGCGGGACGCCCCCTGCCCCCCATGCCTGGGGGGGGCCACACCCAAGCCTTGGTCCGCGCACAACACATGGCGCAAGGGATGACTGATACCGGCGCGCCCGCCACGGACACGACCGTGCCCCGGTTCGCAGAGCTTGCGGCTCCTGCGCACTGGGGCACGGTCGATTTCATTTCGGACCTGCACCTCCACCCCGGTGAGCCGGAGACCTTCGAGGCCTGGCGCACCTACCTACGGCACACGCCGGCCAACGCCGTCTTCATCCTGGGCGACCTGTTCGAGGTGTGGGTGGGCGACGATGCGCTGTCCGAGCCCGGCAGCTTCGAGGCGCAGTGCGCCGACGCGCTGCATGCCGCCACCGCGCGTGCGCCGGTGTACTTCATGCACGGCAACCGCGACTTTCTGGTGGGCCAAGCCTTCTTGCAGCACTGCGGCGTGCAGGGCCTGGACGACCCCACGGCGCTGGTCTTCGGCGGCCAGCGCCTTCTGCTGAGCCACGGCGATGCGCTGTGCCTCGACGACACCGACTACCAGCGCTTTCGCGCACTGGCCCGCAGCGCCGCCTGGCAGCAGCAGTTTCTGGCCCAGCCCCTGGCCGAGCGGCGCGCGCAGGCACGGGGCCATACGGGAGCAGAGCGAGGCCCGCAAGCAAAGTGCGGCGGTGTACGCCGACCTCGACCCCGCCGCCACACTGGCCTGGCTGGCCGCAGCCCACGCCACGGTGCTGGTGCACGGCCACACGCACCGCCCCGCGCAGCACGTGCTGGCGCCCGGCCTCACGCGCGAAGTGCTCAGCGACTGGGACCTTGCCGCCCGCCCCCCGCGTGCCGAGGTGCTGCGGCTGACGGCACGGGGCTTGGAACGCGTGGCCATGGCCCCCCATGTAGGCAGCAGTCATTGTTCACAAGGGTGCGCGCGAGCAGGCCCTGCCCCCATGCCCCACGTCCTGAGAAAACTCTGGCATCAGCTGCGCGCCACCGTCGCCCCGGTTCCCGCCATCTCGGCCACGCTCTGGCTCGAAACCCTGCAGCGCTACCCGTTTCTCGCAGCCCTGCCGCTGCACGACCAGGCCAAGCTGCGCGCGCTCAGCGCCCTCTTCCTGCACCACAAGCAGTTCCATGGCGCCCACGGCCTGACGGTGACCGACGCGATGGCGATCGACATTGCTGCCCAGGCCTGCCTGCCGCTGCTGCACTGGGGTGACGCGGCTGCGGCCCTGGGCTGGTACGACGACTTCGTGGGCATCGTGGTGCACCCCGGCGAAGCCGTGGCGCGCCGCCAGACGATGGACGAGGCCGGCGTGGTGCACGAACACACCGAGGTACTGCTGGGCGAGGCCATGGAGCGCGGCCCCGTCATGCTGAGCTGGCAGCACGTGGCCAATGCCGGCCACAACACCGAGCGCGGCACCAACGTGGTGGTGCACGAATTCGTGCACAAGCTCGACATGCGCAGCGGCGCCCCCAACGGCTGCCCGCCCCTGCCCGCGGGCTTCATGGGCACCCGCACCGCCCGTGCAGCACACGAGGCATGGTGGGCAGCGTGGGAGCCGGCGTACGCCAATTTTCGCGAGCGCGTGATCATGGCGCAGCGGTTTGGCGCCCCGCCGCCCTGGCTGGATGCCTACGGCGCCACGGCCCCCGCCGAGTTCTTCGCGGTGGCGTGCGAGGCGTATTTTGTGAACCGGGCACAGTTCGCGCAGGAATTCCCGGCGCTGATGCCGGTGCTGGATGCCTTCTTCCGGCAGGCACCGTGAACGGCACCAAGATCGGCGCCTGAGAGAATATGTGGCGAATTGGGGCCTTGCGCAGAATGGGTGCGCGCAGGCAGCTATTCTTTCAATAGCATTTCACCGCATTGCGCCATCGCCCCTTCACTGGCAGGCCGTGCCGCCCGGTGCTGGCGGCCGCAGCGCAGCGCCCGCAACGATCAGAAAGCGGTGGGAATGGTCGAAAGCGATTCCAGCCACGCCACCGTGGCGGCCAGCTCGGAAGGCCGTATCTCGTGCTCGCTGGGAAACTCGCGGTACGTGACCGATACCGGCAAAGGCGCCATGTGGTGTGCGATGGCCTGGGCGTTGGCCAGCGGTATCACGTTGTCGTGCGTGCCGTGGCTCAGCCACAGTTTCTTGCCGTGCAAGGCATCGTGCGATGCCTGCAGCGGCACCACCTGCGCCAGCAGGCGGCTGTGCCAGACCACGGCAGCGAGCATCAGTTCGGGCCGGGTCAGCAGCAGCGACAAGGCCATGATGCCGCCTTGGCTGAAACCGCCCACCACCACGCGCTCGGGCGGAATGCCCAGTTGGGCAGACGCCGCCTCGACGGTCTGCGCAACCAGGGCGCGGCTGCGGGCCTCCTGCTCTTCATTGATGCTGCGCGCCACGCTGCCGGGCTCGATCGAGAAATCAAACCAGGCATGCGCGCCCGGGCCCATGCGGTGCGGTGCGCGCAGGCTCAGCACGTGAAAGCGGTCGGGAATCTGGGGCGACAGGCTGAACAGGTCCTGCTCGTTGCTGCCCACGCCATGCATGAGCACCAGCAGCCAGGGCCGAGGGGTGGCTGCGGCCGCAGGGCGCTGTAAAAAAGTGAGCGGTAGATCAAGCATGGTCAAGCACCTGAAGCAGTTTTGTTGTTGATTTCAAGCGGCCCGTCTGCCGCGTCCCCGTGCAGTACTGGCGCCAACGGCGCATGACAGCCATTCTGGCACCTCTGCCGGCCCGTAGCGCACGCGCCGTGGGCACAGACTGTTGGCCCACGGCTGCACCATTCCCGTCCGCCGCACGGCCCGCGTGGCTCCACGGTGGCAAGGCCCGGTAAAAATTCAGGCTGCAGGCTGCAACGCAAAGGCATCCATTGCAAGCATGCTGTACATCACCTCGCGGCTCAAGTAGTTTGCGTGCAGATCGTCCCCTGCGGCGCCCAGCGCGAAGAAGATCGGCAGGAAATGGTCTTCCGTGGGATGGGCGCGCTGCGCGTGGGGCGCTTCGCTGCGGTAGTTGAGCAGGGCCTTCAGGTCGCCGCGCGCAAGCGCTGCCTCGATCCATCGGCTGAACTCGACCACATAGGGAGCGGGTTCACGCTCTCCGCCGAAAAATTCAGCCAGGTTGTGCGTCATGCTGCCCGACCCCATCACCAGCACGCCCTGGCTGCGCAGCCCGCGCAGCGCCGCGCCCAGCGCATAGACTTCGGCCGGGCCGGCGCCCACGGGCAGGGCCACCTGCACCACGGGCAGGTCGGCCTCGGGAAACAGATGCATCAGCGGCACCCAGGCCCCATGGTCGAAAGGCCGCGCGGCATCGCCCTGGGCGGCCACACCGGCCGCCTGCAGCAAGCCAAGCACCTCTTGCGCCAGCGCGGGCGCGCCGGGCGCGGGGTACTGCAATTGGTACAACGCCGCCGGAAAGCCCCCGAAGTCATGCCATGTGGCGGGCTGAGGCCCCGTCATCACCAGCGGTGAGCGGGCCATCCAGTGCGGCGACATCACCACCACACCGCGCAGCCCCGGAAACTGCGCACGCAGCGCCTGACCCCAGCGCGTGAGCGCGGGGCCGGTTTCGCCCGCCTCGATGGCAAACAGGGGCGCACCGTGCGATACGAACAGCGCCGGCACGGGGGCCGGACCTTGGGTGGAAAGTGTGACGGGTGCAGCAATGGACATGGCGGGCTTTCAATGGATACGTTGAATGTAGGAGCTCTGATCCAATGATTCAATCCACCGATACCCAGACAGATCGTTCCACCAATCAAACCAATGCCCCGACAGGCACCGGCGCCCAACCACCAAAGCAGAATATTTCACGTGAAGCGCCGCGACGAACACCCGAGTGGGGTCCAGACAGCCCTGGGGCAGCCCCGGAATCGAGCGGAAGGAAGCCACCAAGGCTTGCCCGTTGGCCTGAGCCGCGCGCCCCCGCGTCGTTGCGGAAGGTCCGCCTACCGCGGCCACCCAGGCTCCGCTGCCGCCACCGGCCAGAGCCCCCCTCAGCCTAATCGCGCACCCTGCCCCGCAAGGCCTTGGTTTCGCCGCGCTGGGTTTTGGCCTGCAACCGCCGCTGCTTCGAGCCGTACGTGGGCTTGGTGGCGCGGCGCGCCCGCGGCGGCTGCGCCACCGACTGCACCAGTGCGTTCAGCCGTGCCAGCGCGTCGGCCCGGTTCTGCTCCTGGCTGCGGTATTGCTGGGCTTTGATGACCACCACGCCGTCTTGCGTGATGCGGGTGTCGCGCAAGGCCAGCAGGCGCTCTTTCACGTCGGCGGGCAGCGACGAGGCGCCCACGTCGAACCGCAGATGCACCGCACTCGACACCTTGTTGACGTTCTGCCCGCCGGCGCCCTGGGCGCGCATGGCGGTGAACTCGACCTCGGCCTCCGCCACCTCCAGCAGCGCAGCGGTCATGGCGCCCCCATTGCCCGCGCGCCACCGCAGCAGCCCGAAAAATCGCCCGTCAGGCGCTGGCCCCTCGCGGCGCCGCCGCATTCTGCCCCCAACGCAACTGCGCTGCGTAGCAGATCGGCACCCCGCAGGGCATGGAGCAGAGCAGCGCGGACAGAAAAGGGCTTCACAGCAACACGCCGCCGTCAGGCGAGCGCCGCCAACAACGCGGCATTGAACAACTGCGGTTGCTCGAATTGCACCCAATGCCCAGCGCCGGGCAACAGGTGCATGCCGCCGAATTGGGGGGCTGCCGCAACAAAAGCGGCTTCGAGCTGATGGATCCAGATTTTGTAAAGCGCGTCGTGCTCGCCATAAATGGCATGCACCGGGCACGTCACCTGCGGCAGCGAACGCGCAAGGATGTCGGTGTGCGCCAGGCGGCGGCGGGGCATGCGGTCGCGCACCACATTGGCCACGTGAATCTGCAACGCGGCTCCGTCGATGAGGCGCGCGTCGTGCAGCATGAGCACGCCCAGGTTGTGGCGATGGATGGCCAACTGCTCTTGCGCCGTGGACAAATGGCGCCAAGCCTTCAACTCAAACTGCCGCTGGGGCACCACACCCATGGCTGGCGCCCCCACCAGCACCAGCCGCTCGGCCAATTCTGGGTGGGCGGCCAGCAGCAGACCGGCCGTCATGCCGCCAAACGAAAAGCCCACCAGGTCACACGGTGTGCCGCCGAGCAAGGTTTGCAGCCCATCGCGCAGCGGGGCCACCAGCGCATCGGCATCGCCACCCGACAGCGGTGCGGCCGAGTCGCCAAAACCCGGCAGGTCGGGCACCCACAGCTGCCGCCCGGCAGCCACCAGCGCTTCGATGTTGCGCGCCCAGTGCGTCCAACTTCCGCTGCCGCCATGCAGCAGCACCAGCGGCCGTTCGCCCTGCCGCGCTTCGCCCCACACATGCCAGACCATTTCACCAGCGCCGCACGGGGTGGCATGCCGCACGGCCAGCGCCTCAAGGTGCTGCACCTCGGGTGGAAGCGAAGAATCAGCCATTGCCAAGAAATCTGGCCCCGATGGGTGGCCCGGGGCGCCGTTAAAGCCCTGCCAGGCCATCAATGGCCAGGGCATAGCCCTTGACGCCAAAGCCGCACATGACGGCCTTCGCGGCAGCGGCAATGTAAGAGTGGTGGCGGAAGCTCTCGCGCGCGTGCACGTTGCTGATGTGCAGCTCGATCAACGTAACGCCCGTGCCCTTGATGGCATCCAGCAGCGCCACGCTGGTGTGCGTGTAGGCGCCGGCGTTCAACACCACGCCGGCCAGCGCATTTTGCGCGTGCAGGCGGCCGGCCTCATGGATCCAGTCAACCAGCGCTCCCTCGTGGTTGCTCTGGTGAAATCGCAGCGCAAAACCATGGCGGGCGCACGCGGCGGCGCACAACTGCTCCACATCGGCCAGCGTCTGTGCGCCATAGACGGCCGGCTCACGGGTGCCCAGCAAGTTCAGGTTGGGGCCATTCAGGACAAAAACGGTTTTCAAGGGCGGAACTCCGGGCGATGCGCCCGCCACACCGGCAGGCCAGATGCCGGATTATGCGGCGCTACCCGGCCCTCGTACGCCGCCGAACGCCGCGCTCACCTCACTGGCGCGGCGCCGGACCAGAGAGTTGCGCGAACATGCACGCAATCTGCGCAGAATTCCAAGCGGAGGGGCGGCAGCCCCTCGCCGAGACCCCTTCAATGGAAACTTACGCCGCGTTACAGCACAACCGAGGCGCCGAACTGATTAGCGGTCCCAGCGGTCCCCGCGGTCATGGTGGTGATGGCGACGCCAGCCCTCGCGGTAGTAACCGGGCGGCGCTGCGTAATACGCCGGGGGCGCGTAATACACCGGCTGGGGCGGTGCGTAATACACCGGGGGGGCCGGGCGGTAATAAATGGGCTGCGGCGCCACATACACCGGCGCGGGGGCCACGTAGGCGGGATAGCCGCCGTTGCTGACACCCACGGCCACGCCAGGCGAATTCACGCCCACCGACCAGTACACGTCGCGCGCCTGAGCAGAGCCAGCGCCGGCAAGCAGCGCCAAGCCCAGCCCGGCAGCAGCGGCCATGGCTTGGATAGAACGGGTTTTCGTCATGGAAATCTCCTTTGGGAACAGAGGCCTCCAACCCACTGGACACGCCTCACCGGTACACAACGCACCAGACACCCAAAAGGATGGCACGAAACACCGCCCATATTGTTTCTGGACGTACACCCGCCCGGCGCCCCGGCGCATAACTTCACGAAACCGCCCCCTAAAATGGCCGCATGAGCACCCCCACCCCCGCCAACACCCAGCCCGCAACCGCCGCCGCGGCCACAGAAGCCGCCAAATCCAGCAACTTTCTGCGCCAGATCATCGAGCACGACCTGGAAAAAGGCACCTACGCCACCCGCCGCTGGGCGGGCACCCCCGGCGACGCCGCCCACCATGCAGCGGGCCAGCCCGACCCGGCCAAGATCCGCACCCGCTTCCCGCCCGAGCCCAACGGCTACCTGCACGTGGGCCACGCCAAGAGCATCTGCATCAACTTTGGCCTGGCGCGCGACTACGGCGGCGTCTGCCACCTGCGCTTTGACGACACCAACCCCGAAAAAGAAGACACCGAATACGTCAACAGCATCATTGACGCGGTGAAATGGCTGGGCTTTGACTGGAACGGAGCGCCCGGCGCAGCCCCCTACCAGGCCAGCGATTACTTCGACTTCATGTACCGCGCGGCCGAATACCTGATCGAAGCCGGCCACGCCTATGTGGACGAACAGACCGCCGACGAAATGCGCACCAACCGGGGCGATTTCGGCAAGCCCGGCGTGGACAGCCCCTTCCGCACCCGCACCCCGGCCGAAAACCTGGCGCGCTTTCGCGAGATGCGCGACGGCAAGCTGGCCGACGGCGCCGCCGTGCTGCGCGCCAAGATCGACATGGCCAGCCCCAACATCAACATGCGCGACCCGGCCATCTACCGCATCCGCCGCGCCACGCACCACAACACGGGCGACAAATGGTGCATCTACCCCATGTACACCTACGCGCACCCCATCGAGGACGCGCTGGAACAGATCACCCACAGCCTGTGCACGCTGGAGTTTGAAGACCAACGCCCCTTCTACGACTGGCTGCTGGAGCGCCTGACCGAAGGCGGCCTGCTGGCCAGCCCGCCCCCCCGCCAGTACGAATTTGCGCGCCTGAACCTCACCTACGTCATCACCAGCAAACGCAAGCTCGCCCAGCTGGTGAACGAAAACAAGGTCAACGGCTGGGACGACCCCCGCATGCCAACAATAGTCGGCCTGCGCCGCCGTGGCTACACCCCCGCCGCCATCCAGACCTTCGCCGAGCGCATTGGCGTCACCAAATCCGACAGCTGGATCGACTACAGCACCCTGGAAGGCTGCCTGCGCGAAGACCTGGAACTCAAGGCCCACCGTGGAATGGCCGTGCTCAACCCCGTCAAGCTGGTGCTGACCAACTGGGACGAAGTGATGGGCGCAGGCCACCTGGAGCCCTGCAGCCTGCCCGCCCTGCCACACGCGCCGCATGGCGCGTCTTCTGGTGCAGCGCCCGAAGGCACAGAAAGCCCCCTGCGCCACTTCACCATCGGCAAGGAAGTGTGGATTGAACGCGAAGACTTTGAAGAAGTGCCGCCCAAGGGCTACAAGCGACTCTTCCCCGGCAACAAGGTGCGCCTGAAGGGCGGCTACGTCATCGAGTGCACTGGCTGCAACAAAGATGCCGACGGCACCATCACCGAAGTGCTGGCCACCGTGGTGCCCGACACCAAGAGCGGCACCCCCGGCGCCGACAGCGTGAAGGTGAAAGCCGCCATCACCTGGGTGGGCGTGGCCGACGGAGTGAACGCCGAAGTGCGCATGTACGACCGCCTGTTCCTCGATGCCCACCCCGACGCGGGGGGCAAGGACTTCATCGAAAGCCTGAACCCGAACAGCCTGAAGGTGGTGACCGCCATCGTGGAGCCGTCACTGGCCAATGCCAAGCCGGACAACAAGTTTCAGTTTGAGCGGCACGGGTACTTTGTGGCAGATCGTATTGACCACAAAGCGGAGAAGCCGGTGTTTAACTTGGCGGTGGGGTTGAAGGATTCTTGGGGAAAGTGATTAGAAGCCATGAATTACAGAAAGATTAAGGAGATCGGTCGAGGCGGATTTGGGCGTGTATTCGAGGTAGAGGACGATTTCGGCCAACGCTTCGCGATGAAAGAATACGAACCCAACAGCGACATTCAAAATCTCATTAATCGAGGTTTAGTCAAGGCTGATAACTTAATGGGACGCTTTAAGAGAGAGGTCAAGTATCAGTCCCTTCTCAACAGCAAACATATAGTTCGAATTCTTGACAAAGACCTAGAGGCTGCAAAGCCTTGGTTTGTAATGGAACTCGCGGAAGGAACATTACAGGATGACTTGCAAGCCGACAGAAGGCTAGGAGGTGATCCAACTCGGGCATTATTCGACATACTCGCCGGATTAGAGGAAATTCACAAACGTGACATAGTTCACCGCGATCTCAAACCCGTCAATGTTCTCAAACTCAAAAATCCTGACGGCAGCATCAGATACGCAATATCTGATTTTGGTTTGATTTCCGCTCTTGCTGCTGAATCAACAACATTGACGCAGACCGGACACGGGGGCGGGACACCCGTGTACGCGGCACCGGAATTAATAACTCGATTTAGCCATGCTACTTCCAGCGCCGACATTTACTCAGTCGGCGCAATTTTGCATGACATTTTTGACGGAAGAGCCCGAACTCCTTATCTAGAACAGACCGCATCGGGCCCCTGCAAAGATATCATTGAAAAATGCACCAAAACCAATCCAGCACGCAGGTATCAGGAAATAGCAAGCCTAAGAGATGATATCTACCAAGCACTCGCGGGCAAGACCCTTCAATTTGAGAGCGATGCCGAAAAAGATCTGGTAAATCTCTTACAGACAAACGAAGCCCCCTCCGATAACGAATGGGACAGGGTATACGAATTTCTTTCAAAATCTGACATCACGACACAGTCGAAGGCTAATATTTTTTCAGCACTTACTTCGACGCATTTTCACAACATCTCAAACTCTTCAAGAGAGTTGTTAAATGCAATCGCCTCCGAGTTTTCATCTTTTACGCGAAATACGTCTCACAATTTTGATTATTGTGATGTTTTAGCGGGCAAATTGGAAAGCATATTCGACATCGGCCCAATTCGACTAAAAGCTCACTGTCTTATTAGCCTGCTGATCATGGGCGTCGATCACAATCGCTATTTCGTTGAAAACAAGTTTGTTCGACTCGCCTCCGGCAATCTTGACGAAAATGTAATAGAGAGAATAAAAATGGATGTCGCGGCCGAAGCAATTAACCTTGAGAGATACATTCAGCGACTCGAAAGATCCTTGAGCATAAACAGAAGTGTTCTTCACCCATCTCTAGTTTCGCAGGCTTCAAGTGCCCATTGATTTCTCCATATCGCACTTCTCCATTCCTGGCCCGAGCAAGGTGAATGAAGATGCTCACGATTTTTTTGAACTGTCAGACAGAGGATTAGTTGCTGCTATAGCTGACGGCGTTGGAGGAAATTATGGAGGTGGTATCGCATCGGCGCTTGCAATACAGACATCCATTTTTGAACTACAGAAAAATCCAGAGACTTCATTCTCAGATATTTTCTCTGCAGTTGCACTTTCAATGAAAGAGAAGTCCAAAGAGGATCTAATATCCTCCAACATGGCCACCACTCTTACAATCTGCAAGATTCAGCAAAATGGCTTGGTCCATATCGGCCACACAGGCGATACGAGAGTTTATCACTTGCGCTCAAATGGAATTATTCAAAAAACCAAAGATCAAACTGAAGTCGCTGCCTTAGTTGAGGCCGGAATTCTCTCAAAAACTCAAGCTCAGAGATATCCAAGAAGATCAGTATTGCGATCCGCGATGGGTGCTAATATCCAGTATGACCTCTTTCAAACGAATTTTCAAATGAATAGGGGTGACAGACTAATACTCGTTACTGATGGTATTTATCGAACACTCAACAAAACGCAGATACGAGATCTATCCGTTGAATCCTCCTCAACTGAAGATCTTTCATCAAAAATGATTGCGAGGCTAACTGACTCAAATGAAGACGACGCTACAGCCGTGATAATTGAGTATTCATATATAGTAGCACCATAGTGAAAGCAATAGACCTAACAAGGAAGGTTGCGTAGGCAGCGGCATCAGATCTCGCATTTTTCTTCTATTATTATCGAGAGCTACCCACAATTAATAATCCATAAGCGTTCTGTTTCATGGAAGATAAACATAAATGGCGAAATTTCTTTCGACAACCGGCACCAACTATCACCTTGAAGAACTGATCAAAGGCGCATCAGACCGTTTGATACTGATCAGCCCTTTCCTCAAGCTCAACGACCGGATGAAGGAGCTGCTGGCCGATAAAAACCGTCTGAAAATCGATGTCCGTATCGTCTATGGCAAAAGCGAGTTGCAGCCGCAAGAGATCGAATGGCTGCGCGGCCTGAGCTACATACGCACCAGCTTCTGCAAGAACTTGCATGCCAAGTGCTACATGAATGAAGAGATGTGCATCATCACCAGCCTGAATCTGTACGAATTCAGCCAGGTGAATAACAACGAGATGGGCATCCTGATTCAGCGCAGCGACGACGGGCAGCTCTACAAAGACGCCTACGAAGAGGCGCAGCGCATCATTCGTATCAGCGACGAGGTGCGCATTTCTCTGGAGCGCGTCGCCAGCAGCGATCCAGAACCTGCGGCAACGCCAGCTTCGGAAGCCTCTGGCACCGACAGCGAAACATCCAGTGCCGACAAGCTGCCATCGTCCAAGTTGGCTCAGAAGTTCGGACTTAAAACGGCACAACTGCTGGACCGGGCCACCGAACTGGGCTATCTCTCGCAGCAGGGGGACAAACACGCGCTCACTGCCAAGGGTGAGCAGGCTGGTGTGGAGTTTGTCGCCAAGTCCCGCTTTGGCCCTTACTTTCTGTGGCCGCAGGATTTGGCCTTGAACTGACCCGCGGCGACACGGGGTCACGTCTTGGGACAAACGCGTCAGGCGGCGAACACGGGCAGCTCATTTGGAGCCCATCGGCAAACCTCAGCATTAGGCGGCGGATATCCTTGTGCGATGCAGCCTGAAAACGTCCTCCAGTTCTGGTTCACCGAACTCACTCCCCAGCAGCACTTCGCCAAAGACGCTGCCCTCGACGAATTCATCCGCACCCGCTTCGGCCCCACGCTGGAGGCTGCGGCGCGCTGCGAACTGTTCACCTGGCGCGCCACCCCGAAGGCCGGTTGGCAGAAATCTTGGTGCTGGACCAGTTCTCGCGCAATGTGTACCGCGACACCGCCCGCGCCTTTGCGCAAGACTCTCTGGCCCTTGCCCTGGCGCAAGAGCTGGTGGCCAGCGGGCAGGACCGCAGTCTTCCCACGGCACAGCGCGTGTTTGCCTACATGCCGTACATGCACAGCGAATCTGCCGTGATTCATGAGCAAGCCCTGGAGCTGTTTGCGCAGCCGGGCATGGAAAACAACCTGGACTTTGAGCGCCGGCACAAGGCCATCATCGACCGCTTTGGCCGCTACCCGCATCGCAACGCTGTGCTGGGCCGCACCTCTACGCCCGAAGAACTGGCGTTTTTGAGCGAGCCGGGGTCGTCGTTCTGACTCGGGCGCTATCTCAGCCCATAACGCTCCTCTATTGATAGCTGCCAGCGCTTATTCTTCTGGCGCTACAGGCCAATTTCATTCCAAAGTGCTCCCGCAGCAACAAAGCCCATCCATGACGCCTCCGCTCACCCCCACCTTCGCCCATGTGTCGCCCGGCCCGGTGGCAGGGCCGTTGCAGTTGGTGCCCGTCAACGCCGCCGTCGTGTCCGTACACACCGCCGATGGCGCGCATGTGGGTTCCCTCAAGCTGGTTGGCGGGGTGTGGAAGTTCAAGGCCATGGGCTACGACGCGGCCGGGCGCATGGAGCCGGGCCACGGGCCGCTGACGGAGCAGCACAACATGGCGTTCGCCACGCCCGATCCTGCCGAGGTGAGCGCCCGGTTGCTGGGCGCCATGGGAAGCCTCTGAACGAAGGAACGAGCACAAACGAAGCTGGTGGGCCTGGGGCGTGCTCCTGTTCCGGAGGTGCAAACAAGGGCGCGGCGCCTATCGCCCTGCGCGACAGTGCGACTCCCGCCGTGCATCGGCCCCGTGGCTGGGGTGTGTTTTAAAATGACACGTTAGCCGAAAGAACCGTCGTGGCCGCGTCCATGAAAGGCTTTCATACTTGAAACCCAATTGGGGTGAAGATGGACAAGCCTTTCATTTCCCTGTGCCCGGAGATCACGCGGGCCAACGCATTCACTTTGATGGACTGGCTCGAAGACGAGGGTGTCACGCAGTACCTGAGCGATTCGAGCAATGTCTCGCGGTTCATTGCGCAGGCCATCGGCCGGGTGCAGCTGCCGATCCTGACGCATCTCTTCAACCAGGGCGGCCGGTTCTTCATGGCCTACGACCGGCATGACGTTCCCGTCGGGTTCGTTCGCCTGGTCAAGAAGGGCACGGAATGCGAAATGGTCCTGGTCATCGGCAACCGCGACAACTGGGGCCGCAAGCTGGGCGCCAGCGCGATCCGCGAAGGCCTGAAGCTCGCCTTCTTCGACATGCGGGCCGAGAAGCTCATCGCCAAGATCCATCCGGACAACGCGCGCTCGCTCAAGGCGTTCCTGCGCAGCGGGTTCGTGCTGGAAAGCGAGACGCCTGCGATGAAGTCCTTTGTCATGCACTCGGAGCGCTACCTCCGGCTCTTGCGCGAAAGCCCTGCGGCCGACACCACCGACATCTACATCACCGAACTCGACAAGGCCCGGCTCAGGAGCCTGGTGGAGCAGGAACAGGGCGCGACCATTTTTGAGCTCGAACATGAGATCGAGCGCGCCATCGTGGTGGACCCACGGCAGGTGGCCGAGGATGTCGTCACGATGAACTCCAAGGCCCTGCTGCAGGTGGACGATGCGGAGCTGGAAGTGGCCCTTGTGTACCCGGAAGAGGCCGACGACCGGGCCGGGAAGCTCTCGGTGTGCTCGGACATCGGCACGGCCATCCTGGGCTACAAGGAGGGCGATGCGTTCAGCTGGCGGATTCCCAATCGCACCTGCCACATCCGGATTGCAAAGGTGCTCTACCAGCCCGAAGCTGCGGGCCATTTCCACCTGTAGGTTCGCGCAGCGCTGCCACTGCCGTTGCTTCCGACGGCGCTCGCAGGCAGTGCCTGGCCCGTCCTTGCGGCCATTTCGCCGGGGCAATCACTATCTTTTTAAGAGCTGCTAGCGCTTACCCACTAAGCGCTAGCGGCCATTTTGGCATTTAATCTTCCATGAGCGACCGCCCCGCGCTCGCGGTGCACACGAACTCCACCGCTGCTTGCACGGCCGCCACCTGCGCCTCGACGCACTGCACTGGCGAGGCGCTCGGGCTGTCGGGGTACACCTCCGTCGTGGTCGTGTAGCGCGCGCCGCTGATGCCCGCGCACAGGCCCAGCTGCTTCAGCGCGTAGCGGATCACGCCCGGCGCCACCACGGGCGAGCCGATGATTTCGTTCTTTTCATCCGCAGGGGCGATGTGCGTCACGCGGCTGGCGGCTTCAATGATGGCCTGCTGAAACTTGGGCTGGGGGTTGTCGGTGTCGTCGACCAGATAAAAGCCGTCGGGGATGCTGCCGGGCTTGAACACCTTGCCGTCGCGCGCGGCCACGGCGGGGCGGTATTCGGATTCGTCGGTGTCGGTGGTTTCGTGCAGGTCGATGTGGGCAGCGAACTGGCCGTGCCTCGGTGCCACCAGGCGCATGAGGGCCGCGGACTCCTGCGCGGGCGAGGCTTCGCGAAACGCGCGGTTGGGGTCGATGGCGTCGAAGTTCCAGCGCTGAAAACGTTCGTACGCCCAGGGGCTCACACACGGCACCACCAGCAGGTTGGCGCGGCCTGCAAAGCGTTCGGCCTGCGTGTCCACAAACCGCAGCGCGCCGTGCACGCCACTGGTTTCGTAGCCATGCACCCCGCCGGTAACGAGCACGCTGGGCAGGCCGGGTTGCCAGTGGCGGCTGCGCAGTGCCCGCAGGGGAAAGCGCTCTGCCGGGTGCTGGGCATCGGCATAGACCACATCGCCATACATCTCTACGTCGAACCGGCCCCGCAGTGCCTCGATGGCGGTGAGCACGTCGTCGGCGTAGCTGCGCTGGCGCACCTGGCGTGCGCGCCACACGTCGCGTTCTGCGGCGCCCCAGGGCTGGCCGGGCGTGCCGATGGAATAGAGATAGGTTTCGGGCATGGTGCGGGAGCTGGGGGGCGATGCGTCTGTTGTCCGTGGGGCGTTGGCGTGGTGCAACGCGTTCTTAGAATACTCTGCCGCGATTCTTTCCCCATGCCCCGCCACCGCAAGCCCCACCACCACGTCTACGTCGTCGAACTCTCCAAAGACGTGCTGCTGGAGCCGCGCTTTCGCAAGTGCAACCCCGGCTACATCGACGGCAGGCCCTGCGTGTACGTGGGCATGACGGGCCTGGACCCCGACGTGCGGTTTGACAAGCACAAGGCGGGCATCCAGGCCAACCGGTTTGTGACGCGATACGGCCTGCGGCTGCTGCCCGACTTGTACGAAGGCTTCAACCCCATGAACTACGACGAGGCGGCGGACCGCGAGATCGAGATCGGCATCGACCTGCGCTCGGCGGGGTTCGGGGTGTGGCTGGCGTAATGGCCTCGCGGGGATCACCATGCCCATGCCTTGCCCTGTGGGATACTCATCTTTTCATAGCTTCCGGCGCTTGTATATCAAGCGCTACAGGCCGATTTCATTCAATTTCATCACCGCCATGAACTTCGCAGACCGCCTCAAGCAACTCCCTTCCGCCAGCCACCTCACTGCCCTGCAGCTGCTGGGCGCCGATGGCCAGGTGCTGGCCACCATCGAGAACAAGCCGGGCCAGACCGGCTCGCTGGTGGTGTATGCCGCGCTGGCGGCGCTGTATGGCGGGCGCATCACGCCCGCAGCCGCGAGCCTGGGGCTGGAGTGGTATGCCGAGCACGTGGCCGATGCGCGCGCCTTCCCCGGCAAGCATCCCAACATCGACCGGCTGCTGGCCTGGTCAGAGGGCGGCGAGAGTTTTGCGGCGCGCACCGTCGCAGCCTGAGGCGGCACCATTTTGAAAAAAGCGGGTGTGCACACCGGCCGGTTGTCGAAAACGTGCGGGTCCGTTCGTCGTAGGGGTATGAACGCGTGAATGACCGGGGCCATTGACCGCGACGGTTTTGGGGCCCACGCTGTCATTCATCCACCCCTGATTTCCCCCCTTAGGAGACACTGCATGACGACACCCAACACCTCCGCAGCCACCGCGGGCACCGTGACCCTGCACCGCGTGCTGCGCGCCCCCGCCGAGCGCATCTACCGCGCGTTTCTGGATGCCGACGCCCTGTGCAAATGGCTGCCACCCCATGGCTTTACCGGCCGGGTGCTGCGCCTGGATGCGCGCGTGGGCGGCACGTACCGCATGCAGTTCACCAACTTCAGCAACGGCCAGACGCATGCGTTTGGCGGGGAATATGTGGAGCTGGTGCCGGGCGAGCGCATCGTGCACACCGACCGGTTTGACGACCCCAACCTGCCCGGCGAGATGCGCACCACCATCACGTTCAAAAAGGTGCTGGTGGGCACGGAAGTGACGGCGGTGCAAGAGGGCATTCCGGCCGTGATCCCCACCGAAATGTGCTACCTGGGGTGGCAGGAGTCGCTGCAGTTGCTGGCGCTGCTGGTAGAGCCAGAGATTCCAGCGGAATAGAGGCGCAGCCCGCCAGGGCGCTGGTGCCACGGCATTGCACGGTACGCACGGCCCCTGTACGTCCACGGCCGACGGGGCGCATGGGGTGCGCCAGGGTGGCGGTTAGCTCGCGCCACCACGCCACCGGCCCCTTCGTGCGTGCGGTCACCGACCTGCCCGGACCACCAGCGGCGCCCCCTGCGGATGCTGGCGCACAGGCACGGCAGGGCCTGGGCAGGCCTTCACATCACTTCAGCCACTTGTCCGCCGCCTGCTGGATGGCGCCCCGGCCGTCCAACAGGCCCCACACAAAGCCCATCACGCGCACGTAGTCGGCGTCGTCGGTGGGCAGCATGAAGCCCAGGTAGTTCTTGGGCGTGAGGGTGGCATCCACAAACGCGGCGGCCAGGCGCGGGTCGGCCTTGGCGTAGTGCAGGGCCTCGTAGGTCTCGGTGATCATCACGTCGCCCTTGCCTTCGGCGATCAGCGCGGGGATCTCAGCGTTCTTGTCGTGCGTGCTGACCTGCGCGGCCTTGAGGTTGGCCAGCACATACGTCTCGTTGGTGCCGCCGGGGTTCTTGATGACCCGCACGGTGGGCTGGTTCATGGCGTCCACGCTGGTGAATTTGGTTTTGTCGGCCGCGCGCACCAGGGCCACTTTGCCGAAGGGCGCATAGCCCGGCAGCATGTCGAAGATGCGCATGCGGTTGACGTTGCGCGTGACGCCGCCCACGGCCACGTCGAACTTGTCGCCCTGCAGGTCTTTCACCAGGTTGGGCCAGGTGGTGGGCACGTATTCGATCTTCACGCCCAGTTCCTTGGCCATGGTCTCGATCACGTCGATGTCGTGGCCGCTGTAGCCCCCGTCGGTCTTGATGGCGAACGGGCGGTAGTCACCCGGCGTGCCCACGCGGATGACCTTGGCCTCCATGATCCTGTCGAGCCGGGGGCCCGCCTGCGCGGCCGGGCTGAAAGACAGGCTGGCGGCCACGGCGGCAAAGGCGAGGGCAAGGATTTTGTGGGCAAACATTTCTCGGGGTCTCCTGGGGGAATGGGTGGAAGGAACAACGCGGGGCACAGCGCACTGCCCGCGCCTGCGGCCGGGGCACTGTGCCGGCACCGCGCAAGACACTACCGCAAATGGCCAGCAGGCGCAGCACTGCGTGCAAGAAGCGGGCCTTGCAGGCGCGTTGGCATGAACATGTTCATGTTCATGTTCATGTTCATGCGTGGGTGTGGGTGTGGGTGTGGATGGCATGAAGCGCGGGCAGCGGCCGGCGCCTGTCTGGGCCCCGCCTCGCCGTCCACCACCTGTCCGCAGGGACAGGGAGCAGCTTTCGACGCACAGAGACGGGGCACAGAACGAAACCCCTCCGCGCGCCGCCACCCTGGTTCGGCCAGTTGCCAACGCTGCCAGTGGCCGCAGGCGGGGCCTGCGGGCGCTCGCCACCGTCCGCACCAGGAAAGAGGGCCCGGGATTTGGGTTACCCTGCGCCCCACACACCAACCAGGAAGCCGCCATGAAGAAACTGAACGTCACCCTCCAACTGGAAATGTCCGTGCCCGACGACTGGGAACTGGTCGAAACGTCCGAGGGCACGCCCGTGCTCAAGCTGCCCAACGGCGTGTTCATGGACGTTGCCATCGAACCCCTGTTTGCCAGCGATCCCGAAGCAACCTGGAGCAGCACCGACGACGATGACGTGCTCAACGACATCCTCGACATGGTCGAAAGCGAAGCGGTGACCTACGAGTTCGTCACGCACTGATCGCCCCGCTGTGGGTCCACGGCCGGGGCCTGTTCGGCGGCCTGGCCGCTTCGGTCCTCCCATCTGCCGCGCCGCCGGCCACCTGGGCGGCGCAGGTGCGACCAGCGGCAATCTTGCGACCACGGGCAATGAACGGCGGGGCCGCGATGCGATGCGCCTTGGCGCATAGGGCGCACACGTCCAACGCCCGACCGCCAACGCCCGGTGCCCGACACCCCGCCCTTCCCTGTCGCGCACACGCACCCGGCACCGCCCCGTGTTGCCCTGCCCCACCTCCATGGCACGCTTGCGCCAGGTCTTTAGCGCGCGCAAGGCCCACGCAGACTGGCCTGCGTACGCCAGCGCAACTCTGCAGCGCCCAAAAACGGCCACGGCGGCCAGCACCCAGGCTGCGCGACGTAGTACAGCGCCCAGTCGACGCCCGCACACTGCGCCCCCGTGCCACTTGCGAAGGCCAGCGCGCAGGCGCACCCGCAGCGCCCCGCTAAACTGCTGCTTTCCGCGCGCCTGGGAGCCTTGGATGCTTTGAAACCCATGACCTTGGCCAAGGGCGCACGGGTGCATGGCCGCTCGGTGTGGCGGGCTCGCCGGGTGCCAACATCAGTCCTTTGCCCACCCTTCGCTTACCCTCCGCTACGGCCGCCTCCGCCCCCCTCTGCTTTTCACCATGCCCTCTGTCAGCCTCCGCACCGCCCCCGTTTCGTTGAACCGCCGCACGGCCCTGCTCGGCGCAGTGGGGCTGCTGGCGCTGCCGGCCACTGGTGCAGCCGCCACG
>NZ_ACQT01000029.1 GCF_000175235.1 Acidovorax delafieldii 2AN
GCTGCGCGCGCGGGCCAGCTCGGCGCGCGCCTGCTGAAGCTCCTGATCCACGTCGGGCGTGTCGATCTCGGCCAGCACCTGTCCGGCCTTGACTGGCTCGCCGATGTCGCGCGACCAGCGCTTGAGGTAGCCGCTGACGCGGGCATAGATCGGCGCACGCGACCAGGCTTCGATGCGGCCCGGCAGTGCGAGCGCGCTGCCTTCGATCGGGGACGGCAAGATCACGGCCACCGTGCGAACGCTCTGGGTCTGCGCATCTTCCCGCAACTGCTCGGCACGCGACCAACGGGTCACGAGGCCGGTGACCACGATGGCCGCCGCCACCGCGATGAGGATGAGCGCGGGCAGGTAGCGGCGGCGCCTGGAAACGGAAGCGTGGGTCATGTCAGGAAGCTCCAAGGGCCGGCTGGGGCGCAGATTCGGGGCGGCCGGAAGGCCGGCCATGCACCAGGCTGAACAGCACCGGCACGAACATCAGGGTGGCGACGGTGGCGAACAGCAGGCCGCCGATCACGGCGCGGCCCAGCGGCGCGTTCTGCTCGCCGCCTTCGCCCACGCCCAGAGCCATCGGCAGCATGCCGATGATCATCGCCAGCGCGGTCATCAGCACCGGGCGGAAGCGCACGAAACCGGCTTCCAGTGCGGCCGCGGTGGCATCACCCAGTTCGGCCAGGCGCTCGCGGGCGAAGCTGGTGACCAGCACGCTGTTGGCGGTGGCCACCCCCATGCACATGATGGCGCCGGTCAGCGCCGGCACCGACAGCGTGGTGTCGGTGGCAAACAGCATCCAGATGATGCCGGCCAGCGCCGCCGACAGCGCCGAGACGATCACCGCCGGGTCCAGCCAGGACTGGAAGTTCACCACGATCAGGAAGTAGATCAGCACGATGGCACCGATCAGGCCGAAGAACAGCCCCGAGAACGCACGATCCATGGTGTCTACCTGACCCATCAGTTGCACGGTAGAGCCGCGCGGTACATCGCCTGCGGTGTCGGCCAGCGCCTTGCGGATATCGGCGGCCACCGCAGCCAGATCGCGATCCTGCGTTGCGGCATGGATCTGCACCATTGGCTGGATGTTGTACTGGCTCACGAGCGCATTGGCGTTGCCGCGCGTGAACGTCGCCACACCGCCCAGCGTCGTGTCGCCGCTGGCCGTGCCGCTGCCCACTGGCAGATTGGACAACGCGGCCAGCGAATCCAGATCGCGCTGCGGGGTCTGGATCACGATCGGGTAGCTCACGCCGTTGGCCGGATTCAGCCAGAACGTGGGCGCCACCTGGCTGCTGCCAGCGAGGTTGGTTACCAGGCTGTTGGTCACGTCGCGCGTGGTCAGCCCCAGCAGCTGCGCCTGAGTACGGTCCAGCGCCACATCGAACTTGGGCGCTTGGTTCGACTGCTGGATACGCGCATCGGCTACGCCTGGAATGGTGCGGATGCGTTTGAGCAGGCCCTGCGCATAGGCGAAATTCCCGTCGAGATTGGCGCCGCGCACCTGGATGTCGATAGGCGCCGGGGCACCGAAGTTGAGGATCTGACTGACGATGTCGGCCGGCGGGAAGGAGAAGGTTGCGTCGGGGAACTGTTCCGGCAGCACCTTGCGCAACTCTTTCACGTAGTCAGCGGTCGGTAGGCTGCCGTCTCGCAGAGCGATCTGGAAGTCGCCGTCCTGCGGCCCCATCACGCCGGTGTTGTTGTAGGTCAGGTTGATGTTGCTCGGCGGCAGGCCGATGTTGTCCACCAGCGTCTCGATCTGCTCGGACGGGATGACACGGCGGATCGCCCGCTCGATCTCTGCGAAGCGCGATGCGGTTTCCTCCACCCGGGTGCCTACGGGCAGGCGCACGTGCATGAGCACCTGGCCGGAATCCACCGAGGGGAAGAAATTAGCGCCGAGGAACGGCACCAGCGAGAACGACGCCGCGATCACGACCACGAAGCCGACCAGGAAGCGCTTGCGGTTTGCCAGCGCAGCTTGCAGCAGGTTGCGGTAGCCGTCGCGGAAGCGCTCGAAGCGGGCCTCGAAGCGACGCTGGAAGCGCACCAGCGGATTGCGCGATGGCGGCAGCGCCTCATCGTTGCCGTGCAGGTCGGTATGCGGCGCATGCGGCCTGAGCAGGTACTTGGCCATCGTCGGCACCAAGGTGCGCGAGAGGATGAACGAGCAGACCATCGCGAAGATCACCGACAGCGCCATCGGCACGAACAGGAAGCGCGACACGCCGTCAAGGAAGAACATCGGCACGAAGGCGATGCAGATGCACAGCAGCGAGACGAAGGCCGGGGCGACGATCTGCCGCGCGCCGTCGAGGATGGCGGTCTCCACGTCCTTTCCCTGTTCGAGATGCCAGTTGACGTTCTCGATGGTCACCGTGGCATCGTCCACCAGGATGCCGATCGCCAGCGCCAGGCCGCCCAGTGTCATGAGGTTCATGGTCTGGCCCAACGCCGCCAGCGCCATGATCGAGCCGAGGATGGACAGCGGAATGGAGATGGCGATGATGACAGTGGAGCGCCAACTTCCCAGGAACAGCAGGATCATCAGGCTGGTCATGGTGCCGGCGATGACCGCTTCCAAGGCCACACCTTGCACTGCCGCGCGCACGAACACCGACTGGTCGTTGATCGGTACCACGCGCAGCGCCTCGGGCAGCGCGGCACGCATATCGTCGAGCATGGCGCGGATGCCATC
Source organism: Acidovorax delafieldii 2AN (assembly GCF_000175235.1). Classification (GTDB taxonomy): domain Bacteria; phylum Pseudomonadota; class Gammaproteobacteria; order Burkholderiales; family Burkholderiaceae_C; genus Acidovorax; species Acidovorax delafieldii_B. The sequence goes on from NZ_ACQT01000029.1 coordinate 2,693, forward strand.
GACAATCGCCAGCGTGGAGGCCGAACCACTCTTGAGCACGGTCATCAGCACTGAGCGGTTGCCGTCCACATGCACGATGTTGGTCTGCGGCGCGTTGCCGTCGCGCACGTCGGCCACGTCGCGCAGGTAGATCGTCGCGCCATTGACCACCTTGACCGGCAGCTCGCCGATCTCCGCAATCGCGGAGGGCGCACTGTTGAGCTGCAGGGTGTACTCGCGATCGTCGATCTTTTGCGTGCCGATGGGAGTGAGCACATTGTGCGCGGCCAGCGCGGCAGATACGTCCTGCGCCGATAGCCCACGGGCCTGCAGGGCCTCGGGCTTCAGATCGATCTGCACCTGCCGTTGCACGCCACCGTAGGGCAGCGGGATGACTGCGCCGGGCACCGTGATCAGCGGCGTGCGCACCGTGTTCATGCCCAGGTCGAACAGTTCCTGCTCGGTCATGCCTTCGCCCGAGAGGGCCAACTGCACGATCGGCACGGTGGCGGCGTTGTAGTTGAGGATCACCGGCGGCTGAATGCCCGCAGGCATCTGCCGCAGTGCCACCTGAGAGGCTGCGGTGATCTGCGCGTTGGCGGTGGCCACGTCCACGCCGGGCTGGAAGAAGATCTTGACAATGCCCACACCCGGATAGGTGTTGGCTTCGATCCGCTCGATGTTGTTGACCGAGGCGCTGAGGATGCGCTGGAACGGCGAGGTGATGCGTCCAGCCATCTCGTCCGGCGGCAGGCCCGTGTACTGCCATGCTGTGGCGATCACCGGGATGCGGATTTCAGGGAAGATGTCAGTCGGCGTGCGCAACATGGTCAGGATGCCGCCGATGAGGATCAGCAGTGCCATGACGACGAAGGTATAGGGCCGCCGCAGGGCGACGAGCACGATGCGCATCAGCATTGCGCGGCTCCGATGCGGTCGGTCATCCAGAGACTCCTTTGGGAATAGACGATGAAATCGCGACCGCCATGCCGAGGCATCCAAGGCCATGCCTGGGCAGTCGAACAGAATCTTGAGGGCGTGCCCTTCGGCCGAATGGCCGCACAGCTCACCACACGCGCAAGAGTCAGCGAAGCACGGCGTCTTCCAGAAGATGCGAATCCTGCATGGCTCATCGAGATCGAGAGCGCCATTGAGACATGCGATGTCTCCCCCCGCTTGCAGCAGGCTCACAAGGCGATCACGACGATTCTTGAGACCTGGGTTCTTCGCATTTCAGTGCGCATCATTGAAAGGCCGAACGGGCCTTCCGCCGCATGCCACGACGGGCTCAAACGCGACTGTACAGACGGCAGTCGCATTTGATTAGATGGCATAATATGAATACCTATATGAGGTGGCTTCATAAATGGCAAGAGAGAACTTCAATGACTTAATCGCTTTTGTCACGGTTACCCGCGAGGGCAGCTTTACGAAGGCGGCAGCCGTGCTCGGCGTTTCTCAGTCGGCCTTGAGTCACACCATGCGGGGTCTGGAGGAGCGGCTTGGGGTCCGCCTGCTGACTCGGACGACACGCAGCATTGCACCCACCGAAGCGGGTGAGAGACTGTTCCAGTCCATAGCCCCTCGCTTTGAGGAAATCGATGCCGAACTGACCGCCGTCAGCGAGTTTCGCGACAAGCCTGCCGGCGCGATCCGCATCAGCGCAGCGGAGCACGCCGCGATCACCGTCCTGTATCCCAAACTGTCGAAGGTGCTTCCGGACTATCCGGACATCAAGGCGGAAATCAACATCGACTACGCGCTCACCGATATCGTCGCGCAGCGCTACGACGCAGGGGTCCGGCTGGGCGATCAGGTCGCCAAGGACATGATCGCGGTGCGCATTGGCCCGGATCTGCGCATGGCAGTGGTCGGCTCGCCAGCCTATTTCTCAGCACGCAACCAACCCCGCAATCCGCACGATCTGGCCGACCACAATTGCATCAACCGGCGCCTGCCCACATACGGCGGGATCTACGCTTGGGAACTGTCCAATGGCAGGCAGGAATTGAACGTGCGCGTGGAAGGCCAATGGGTGTTCAACAGCAGTTCTCCCGTTCTGCGCGCGGCTCTCGATGGCTGCGGCCTGGCCTTCCTGCCGGAGGACATGGTGCTGGAACACATCGCTGCGGGCCGGCTGATTCGCGTGCTCGATGCGTGGTGCCAACCATTCCCCGGCTATCACCTGTACTACGCCAACCGCCGGCAGTTCTCACCAGTGTTGCAGGTCATCGTTGAGGCGCTGCGCCACAGCGCTACCTGAGCGAATAGCGCACCCCATATGCAGGTCAGAGACAATTCATGAGGCCAGATCATGAATACATGCGTAATTGGGCCTCTAATCCTTCGGCGGCTTGTTTCCTATGATGAATGATCGCACCGGCCCATGATCGAGGCAGGTGCCCAGCTCTTTCATCCTGTCGTGCAGCGCGGGCTTCATGCCTTCGCCCGCGGGGGTTCGATCATTCCATTCTGAGAAGGAACACACACCATGTTGGCCACCATGCTCTATGGGCCCCGAGACGTGCGCTATGAAGACGTCCCCGAGCCCGAAATCCTCAAGCCGACCGATGCCATCATCCGCCTGTCGGCTACCTGCATTTGCGGCTCCGACCTGTGGCCGTTTCGCGGGCTCAACGACGTCAGCGCGCCGATGGCGATGGGCCACGAGTATTGCGGCATCGTCGAAGAAGTCGGCAGCGAAGTCACCAGCGTGCGCCCTGGTCAGTTTGTGGTCGGTTCCTTCTGCCTCTCGGACAACACCTGCCCGCACTGCCGGTTCGGCTTCCAGTCCTCCTGCGAGCAGCGCGAGTTCATGACGGGTGCTCAGGCGCCGCTGGCGCGGGTGCCGCTGGCCGATGGCACCCTGGTGGCGACTGCCGAATTGCCGCCAGACGACCTGATCCCCAGCCTGCTGGCGGTGTCGGACGTGCTCGGCACCGGGTGGTATGCAGCCGATGCCGCGCACGTGCAGCCGGGCACGACGGTCGTGGTCGTCGGTGATGGCGCGGTCGGCCTGATGGGCGTGCTGGCAGCCAAGCAAATGGGCGCCGAACGCATCATCGCGATGAGCCGCCACAAGACCCGCCAGGACCTGGCGCTGGAGTTCGGCGCCACCGACATCGTTTCCGAGCGCGGCGAGGCAGGAGTAGCCCGCATCAAGCAACTGACCAAGGGTGTTGGCGCTGAATCGGTGCTGGAGTGCGTGGGCACGCAGGAGTCGATGAGCCAGGCGATCGAATGTGCGCGCCCCGGTGGCTCGGTGGGTTTCGTTGGTGTGCCGCACGGCGTGCAGCTTGACGGCCAGAGCCTGTTCTTCGCCCAGAAAAGCCTTTTCGGCGGTCCAGCCCCCGTGCGTCGATTCCTGCCCCACCTGATGGACCTGGTGCTGGAACGCAAGATCGAACCGGGCAAGGTGTTCGACCTGACCCTGCCGCTGGCCGACGTCGCTGAGGGCTACCGCGCGATGGACGAGCGCCGCGCGATCAAGACCCTGCTGCGCGTCTAGGCGGGGCCGAAGCGGCGCACGATGACGACTGCACTGGTCGTCATCGCGCGGCGTTTGCTTTGTTCTTCTTCGCGCAGAAGTCGAACAAGGCCTGTTTCGGAATTCCCCCATCGGCGGGCTGGCGAGCGTCGAGCTTCCCAGCCGTCGTGCGATCCGTCCCAAGTCTTCCAGTATGCGGACATCGAGCCTACCGCACCACCGACGGCATCAACTTCACCCATGAATTGAACTCATGACCGCATGCGGATTTTGCGCTCTTATCACGGAGCCAGCGGTTCTTTAGATTCAGTGATGCCATTGCCGTGCAGCGTTCTCGCGCCGGCTTGGTTCTGCGCAGTGCCGGGCACGACCCATCCATCGCACTTTGAGGACAGCCGGGGCCATCCGCGTCTGCGAGGACGAGTCGCAGGCGTTCAACGCCGCCGCAGCGGCCATCGCGATGCAGGGCAACCGTCTGTCGTCCGGCCCGATAGTCTGAGCCGGTGCGAAGCACCCATCCATTGAGGAATTCCGATGAACGATCGACGCCGACCCGATAACGAATCGCAAGACGCCATGCCCACCGGCTGGAGCCGGCGAAGAGTGCTTGCCGCAGGCACCGGCCTCGTGGCTGCGCCGCTGCTGGGCGGGCTGGTCGGCTGTTCTCGGTCCAGTATCAGTGGTGATGCATCGCCAAGTGGCGCGCCCCCCGCCGCGGTCAGTGCGCCACACATGTCTCTGCGAGATGCCCGTCGGCGTCTGGGCGCGCTGGAGGTCTCAGCCATCGGCTTGGGCTGCATGAGCATGAACGGCCGCCAGTACAACCCGCCGAAGGACAAGACGGAGATGATCCGGCTCATCCATACCGCTATCGACCGCGGCGTGGACTTCTTCGATACCGCCGAAGTCTACGGCCCGTTCGTCAACGAAGAACTGGTCGGCGAGGCACTTGCCCCATACCGGAATCAAGTAGTGATCGCGACCAAGTTCGGCTTCGGCATCGAGTACCCGAGCGGGCGCCGCATCGGCGCGGTCAACAGCCGGCCGGAACATATCCGAAAGGTGGTGGACGAATCGCTCACGCGCCTGCGCACTGACCGCATCGATCTGCTGTATCAGCATCGCGTTGACCCGCAGGTGCCGATTGAGGACGTCGCAGGCACCGTGAAGGATCTGGTCGCTGCCGGCAAGGTCAAACACTTCGGCCTGTCAGAGCCCGGCTTGCAGACGGTACGCCGGGCGCATGCCGTGCTGCCCGTCGCCGCCATACAGAACGAGTACTCACTGCTGTGGCGCGGGCCGGAGAACGGACTGCTGGACCTGTGCCAGGAACTCGGTATCGGCCTGGTGCCTTGGACGCCGCTGGGTGCCGGGCTGCTCGCCGGCGCGCTCAACGCGGAAAGCCGCTTCGACGAAAGCGACTATCGCGCCACCAACCCTCGCTTCACGCCGCAAGCGCTGAAGACGAACTTGGCATTGCTCGACCTGGCACGTGATTGGGGTCAACGAAAGCAAGCAACGCCGGCACAGATATCGCTCGCCTGGCTCCTGGCCCAACGCCCCTGGATCGTGCCGATACCGGGCACGACCAATGCCGTCCACTTGGACGAGAACCTCGGTGCCATCAATGTCACGTTCACCCCGGAAGAACTGAGCGAGTTCAATACCGCCCTTGCGGCGATTGACGTGCAAGGTGCCAGGCTTCGCGAGGGGCTATTGCAGATGTCGGATGTGGAAGCCGCTTTGCCGGGCACGCGCTGACACGCGCAAGCTCGTGCATGAGAAGTGCCGCTCACTTCGAGCGGCACCCCTGGGATCGCACGGCGCAGTGAAGTCGCGCCGCGCTCAATCCATGACTGAGTGTTCCACGTGGAAGAGATGACAGCATTGTGTTTCATGTGATCGCGGGGCTGCTGGCCCTTTATGTTTCTTGCCGGCTGGTGTGGTGTCAGCGTTGGCCCGCCCCTGTCAAATGGACTATTTGCGCCTTGATCGTGCTGGCATCCCAGCATCATCTCGTGACACGCAACTTCTTCGGCTCGCTGGCTTCTCCCGAACTGCCTGCCCCGGTGCTGATGGTGCTTGGGTGTGCTTTCGGCGCCCTCATTCTTGCCGCTTTGTTGCTGCTGGCGCTGGATCTATTCGGCTTGCTGGCGTACCCCTTGTTCAGGCGCGTGGGCCACACCGTGCTCGCCACGCCAAGCCTGCGTGCCGGCATCGGTGCTGCCGCGTTGCTGCTGGCGGCCATCGGGACCTGGCAAGCGGTGAGAGTGCCCGAGGTCCGGAACATCGAAGTCCAATTGGCGCAACTTCCGCCTGAACTGGACGGATTTCGCCTGGTTCAACTTACCGACCTGCATGCCAGCCGCTTGCTGCAACGGCCGTGGATGGAGGCCGTCGTCGCTCGGACCAACGCCCTCAATCCCGACCTGATCGTCATCACGGGCGATCTGGTCGATGGCACGGTGGGCATGCGCACCCACGACGTCGAGCCGCTGCGGGATCTCACAGCGGGACACGGCGTGTACGCGATTCCCGGCAATCACGAGTACTACGCCGAGTACCAGCAGTGGCTTGAGCACTTCGAGCGCCTGGGAGTGCGCATGTTGCTCAACGAGCACGTGACCATCGCCGGCGCAGGAGCGGAGTTCGTGCTGGCTGGCATCACTGACCGCGCTGCGGCACCTTTCGGCCAGCCAATGCCCGATATTGGGGCAGCACTCGCAGGAGTCCCTCAGGAGGCCGCCGTCATCCTGCTCAGCCACCGGCCTCCCGGCGCGCAGGACAATGCCCGCGCCGGTGCAGACCTGCAACTTTCCGGGCACACGCACGGCGGGCAAGTGCTGGGACTGCACTGGGTCACACAGTGGGCCAACGACGGTTATGTCTCGGGCCTATACCGCATCGATGCCATGCACCTCTATGTCAGCAATGGCGCAGGGTTGTGGCCAGGCTTCCCGCTGCGCTTGGGGCGTCCATCGGAAATCACCGAGATCACGCTGCGCTCGGTGGGGGGTGTCCGAGCAAACGGCGCATAGCGCTGCTTGTCCGTCGTGTCGCCGATCGCCTGCGGGAACTCCTCATGCACGGCGAGCTTGCATGCGGCTGTTCCCATCCTCGGCATCGCCGACGAGGCGCAACTCAATGCTCGCGTTAATGTCGCTTATTTGCCTTGGAGCCATTTCGTCACCTGATCCAAGGTGCGCCTTTCCTGGTCTGCCTCCATCGAAAGCGCCTTGTCGGCGACTCGTGCTCCTGGCGCATGTCTGGCAACGACGGAAAGGCTGTTGCCCAAGCCGTAGCCGCCATGTGTGATGAAGGGGATCAAGGTCTTGCCCGTCAGATCATGTGCCGAAAGAAATGAGCGAATCACCGGCGGCGCCGTCTGGCTCCAGATCGGGAAACCCAGGAACACCGTGTCGTAGTGCGAGATGTTCGTCACTCGATCCTGCAGCGCCGGCTCGAAGTTACTGTCGCGCTCACGCTGGGACTGCGCGACGGTCTGCTCATAGTCTTCCGGGTACGGCGTGACCGGCAGGATTTCAAACAGATCGGCATTGCGCGCCCGCTGGATCTGCCTTGCGATCACGCGGGTGTTCCCCGTTCGAGAAAAGTAGGCCACCAACACTTTGGAAGTGCTGGGCTGCGCGTGACTGTCGTTGGCGAAGGCACCGGCTGCCGCACCGATGGGAAGTGCACCCAGCGCAGCCAGGATCGTTCGACGGGAAGTGTTGTGAGGAGGTGTCATGACGTTCATCCGTGCTCAAGAAGTGCAGAGATGCCTATTCTCAAAGGCGCAGCTCTGTATCTTTCTCAATATAGGAGCCTTACATTCAGATGACTAGCTGGTAAAATCAGTAAACACTTTTGAGTCTATTTCATCAATGGCTGGAGCGAATTACAACGACCTGCTGGCCTTCATGGCTGTGGCGCGCGAGAAGAGTTTTACTCGCGCGGCGGCCCAGCTCGGGGTTTCCCAGTCGGCACTCAGCCACACGATTCGGGCGCTGGAGGCCAGGCTGGGGGTTCGACTGCTCACCCGCACGACGCGCAGCGTCTCTCCAACCGTGGCGGGCGAACGCCTGATGCAGAACGTGGCGCCGCGGTTCCAGGAAATCGAGGCGGAACTGACGGCGATCGGAGAACTGAGCGACAAGCCGGCTGGGACAGTGCGGATCACGACAACCGAACATGCGGCCAGGACGGTGCTCTGGCCCAAGCTGGCCAAACTGCTGCCCGAGTACCCGGGCATCAAAGTCGAGATGATTGTCGAATCCCGGCTCGCAGAAATCGTCACCGAGCGCTACGACATGGGGGTACGCCTGGGCGACACGCTGACGGGTGATACCACCGCAGTACGCATCAGCGCCGACATGCCGGTTGCGATCGTCGCCTCTCCCGCCTATCTGGCCCAGTATCCTGCGCCCAAGACTCCGCAGGACCTGATCCATCACTCGTGCATCAACTTGCGTTTGATGAGCCGGGGCGGCCTCTATGCCTGGGAACTGAAGAAGGGCAAGCAGCGCGTCAATGCCCACGTAGAGGGGCAACTGGTCTTCAACGAGCCCATGCAGATCCTCGATGCGGCGCTCGCCGGATTCGGCTTGGGCTATGTGCTGGAAGACATGGCGCGGCCTTACGTTACCCAAGGGCGGCTGCGGCAAGTCCTGATGGATTGGTGTCCGGCATTCCCCGGCTACCACATTTGCTACCCCAATCGCAGCCAGCCTTCGCGCGCCATGTCGGTGTTGATCGACGCACTGCGCCTGCCTGCCAAGAGGAAATGAGGGATGCCTCGCAGCAACGACCCCTTCAACGATGTGCTGGCCTTCGTCCATGTGGTGCGCGAAGGCAGCTTCACGCGGGCGGCCGCGCTGCTTGGCGTATCGCCCGGGGCGTTGAGCCATGCCATCAAGGGGCTGGAAGCCCGGCTGGGCGTGCGTCTGCTGACGCGCACGACCCGCAAGATTTCCACGACCGAGATGGGCGAACGGCTCTACGCCAGCGTCTCCCCACGCTTCGAGGAGATCGACGCCGAGGTCGCTGCGGTGGCGGAGATGCGGGACAAGCCCGCCGGAACCATTCGCATCACCGCGGCCGAACACGCCGCCAACAGTGTGCTGTGGCCCAAGCTGTCCCAGGTCCTGCACGACTATCCCGATATCCACGTGGAGATCACCGTGGACTACGCCCTGTCGGACATCGTTTCGCAGCGCTTCGATGCGGGCGTTCGCCTGGGCGATCAGGTGGCCAAGGACATGATCGCCGTGCGCGTCAGTCCCGACCTGCGCATGGCTGTCGTGGGATCGCCCGGCTACTTCACCAAGTATCCCAAGCCCGCCACACCGCATGATCTGGCCCAGCACAACTGCATCAACCTGCGCCTGCCCACGCACGGCAGCCTCCTGCCGTGGGATTTCGACAAGCATGGCAAGGAGATTAATTTCCGCGTTGCCGGGCAGTGGGTGTTCAACAGCACCACGTCCATTGTGAGGGCAGCACTGGCTGGTTATGGCCTGGCCTTCGTCCCCGAAGACATGGTGCTGGAAGACATCGCGGCGAGACGCCTGGTGCGTGTACTGGACGATTGGTGCCAGCCGTATCCCGGGTACTACCTCTACTACCCGAGTCGCCTCCATCCCTCCAGTGCGATGTCGGTCGTCGTCGAGGCTTTGAGGCACCGGGAGCCACGCAGACAGCCGGGTGCGAAGAAGCGCTGATGACGCTGTGTATATGGATGGACTGTGAGGCCTCGGCACGCCCGGCGCTCCTGGAAGATTGCCGCGCGGTCGCGGCCCACGCGAACGATGCACTGAGAACAGGTTATAGATTCGATGCGAACGCCATTCCCTCCTTCCACCGACTTGCTGAGCGCGACTTCCGATCATCTGCGTCCGCTGGCCGAGCGCATGCGGCCGCGTTCGCTCGATGAGATGGTCGGGCAGCGGCGTCTGCTGGCGCCAGGCTCGGCGTTACGGCGCGCCGTCGAAGCCGGACGAGTACATTCGATGGTGCTGTGGGGACCGCCCGGCTGCGGCAAGACCACGCTGGCGCTGCTGCTGGCCCGTTACGCCGACGCCGAGTTCCGTGCGATCTCTGCCGTGCTGACGGGGCTGCCCGAAGTGCGGCAGGTGCTGGCCGAAGCAGCGCAGCGCTTCGCACAAGGCCGGCGCACTGTGCTGTTCGTCGATGAGGTCCATCGGTTCAACAAGGGACAGCAGGATGCGTTCCTGCCGCACATCGAACGCGGGACCATCCTTTTCGTCGGAGCCACGACGGAGAACCCGTCCTTCGAGCTGAACTCGGCGCTTCTGTCGCGCTGCCGGGTGCATGTGCTGGAAGCCGTCAGCGCCCAGGACATCGTGCAGGCTCTGCGCCTGGCGCTGGACGACGGCGAGCGCGGGTTAGGCAGCGAGGGCGTGCAGGTTTCGGACGAGTCGCTCGGCGAGATTGCGCGCGCCGCCGATGGCGACGTCCGCCGGGCATTGACGCTGCTGGAGATCGCCGCCGAACTGGCCAGCGACGAGGACGGGCACATCACGCCACAGACCCTGGCGCAGGTGCTGGCAGACCGTACCCGTCGCTTCGACAAGGGCGGCGAGCAGTTCTACGACCAGATTTCTGCCCTTCACAAGAGCGTGCGCAGTTCTAACCCGGATGCGGCGCTGTACTGGCTGGCGCGCATGCTCGATGGCGGCTGCGATCCCGCCTATCTCGGACGGCGCCTGACGTGCATGGCATTGGACGACATTGGCCTGGCCGATCCGCGCGCGCAAAGCATGGCGCTGGAAGCGTGGCAAATCTACGAGCGCATCGGCGGCGTGGAAGGCGAGATGGCCTTTGCGCAATTGGCGATCTATCTGGCCTGCGCCGCTAAATCCAACGCGGCGAGCATGGCCTTCGCCCATGCCAGGCAGGAAGTACGGACGCATGGCACGGCTGACGTCCCCTTGCACCTGCGCAATGCGCCGACCCGGCTGATGGAGCAGTTGGGCTACGCCAAAGGCTACCAGTACGACCACGACGTGCCTGGTGGCGTGGCGCTGGATCAGACGTGCTTTCCTGAATCGCTGGGCGAGCGTGTGTACTATCTTCCGGTCGAGCGGGGCCTTGAAATTCGCATCAAGGAAAAACTCGACCATCTGCGCAGCGCCCGCGAAGAAGCGCTGGAGCGCCAAGGCTAGACTCGGCCGGCACAGGCTTGGAAGCAGGCCTTTGGGGACGTCGACACCGGCGTCACTCATGAATTCAATTCAAGAGTTCATGCGGAATTGGCACCTTTATCCCGGTCGCCATTCTCCATACCATTTCGAAGAATGAAGTGCAATTGGCGAAGACGGTCTGTCTCGCCGCTGCTGCCAACGTCACCTCGAATGTCAGGCTGAACACTGCGAACGCTCCGACACAAAGAGCCAATGAGCGGCACAGCCTGCCTTGGGGCCTCTTTGAATCGGAGTCTGCATGCGTCCCCAGATCATTTGCCACACGATGAGCGCCCTCGATGGACGCATCGAGGGCGATCACTGGAACCTGCCTCGCGGCGGCCGGACCCTGGACGACGCCACGGCCTGCTACTACGACATCAGCGGCCAGCTCGATACCCAGGCACGGATGCTCGGCCGCAATACGGCGCAGACCCACCATACGCCGCACAGCTTCGACCACGATGGGCTGCCGGTCGGGACAGGATACGACCCCTTCCTGGGCGAACGCACGACCCGGCGCAGCCAAGGGCCAGCAGGATTTCTCCCTTCGGAGGGCGCCGCCCTCGAACTCATCCACCAGACGGCGAGCCAGTCGGCCGTGTCCGAAGCCCCGTGATTCTCAACGCAACCCGAAAGGACCATTCATGAAGAGACATCTCATTGCCGCCGGCGCCACCTTACTGATGAGTGCCGCATCGGCACAGGCCGAAGGCATCAAGATCGCGCCCGCTGGCAGCACCCCCACGATGATCGGCGCGACTGAGAACTTCTCCGGTCAGGTCTCGGTAGACATCAAGGCTGCAGGCGACAGCGGCAAGCCAGGCAGTGTCGGCCTGGTCAATTTCATGCCCGGCGCGCGCACGGCTTGGCATACGCATCCGGTTGGCCAACTGCTCATCGTCACGGACGGGAAGGGCTGGGTGCAGGAAGAAGGTCAGCCAAGGCGCGAGATCAAGGCAGGCGACGTGGTCTGGATCGAGGCCGGCGTCAACCACTGGCACGGGGCAGCGAAAGACAACCGCATGAGCCACTACGCCGTCGCTTACGTGAAGGACGGCAAGAGCACGGACTGGAAGGAGTTGGTGAGCGATGACCAATACAACGCCCGTTGAACGCCGCGCTGCCTCCCCGGCGATCGTACTGACGTTCGCCTTGGGCGTAGCGACGGCCTGCGGCAGTGCCGCCGCTCAAAGTACATCAGGCACACACGCACAGGAGCCTCGAACCATGACCACGCAGAGCACGGCCCCCGCCGCCGACACTCTCAGCGCGCAGCAGCAAGCGATCCTGCCGATCACGGCGTTCGCCGCAGCGGGCGATATCGCCAAGCTCAACACTGCCCTGAATCAGGGACTCGACGCCGGCCTGACCATCAGCGATGCGCGTGAAGTGCTGGTGCAGCTCTACGCCTATGCGGGTTTTCCGCGCAGTCTCAATGCGCTCACAGAGCTGATGAAGGTGCTGGACCAACGTAAGCAACGCGGCATTCAGGATGCGCCGGGGCGCGAGCCCAGCCGCCCCATTCCCAAGGGCGATGCGTTGCGCGCCGCTGGTACGGCCAATCAAACCAAGCTCGTCGGCCGCCCGGTCACGGGAGCGGTCCAGGACTTCGCGCCCGCCATCGCCGAATACCTACAAGCCCACTTGTTCGGCGCCATCTTCGAGCGCGACAACCTCGACTGGCAAAGCCGAGAGTTGGCAACCGTCGGCATGTTGTCGGCGCTGCCGGGCGCCGAAGCGCAACTGCAAGGGCATGTGGGCTACAGCATGAACACGGGCCTGACGGCCAAGCAGATGCAGCAAGCCGTGCAGGTGCTGGGCGAACGTGTCGGCGCCGACAGCGGCCGGCGCGCCAGTGAGGCGCTGGCGAAGGTGCTGGCCGCCCAGCCACGTTGAACGCGGCGCGAATGCGTCAAGTTGCTGCTTGTCAGCGTCGATTGAAAGGAACCCATCATGGATCGTGATCAACCAGAAACAGGCCGCCGCGCCTTTCTCGGCGGCTCGCTCGTCGCCGTAACCGGCGCCGCCGTGGCGGGCGCAGGACTTTTGGCGGGCACGAACGCATCCGCGCAGACAACCAGTGTCAAAGGAACTGAACCCATGAAGCAGCCTGCCGTGGTCGGCTACACCAACATCAAAGGTATCCTGATCGAGCGGGCCAGCTATCCGGCTCGGACCCTGGGCACGCGCATCGCCGCCATCGTGTTCAAGCCCGCAGGATTCGATCCGGGCAAGAAATACCCGGCCATCGTCGTCACCCATCCTTTCGGCGGCGTCAAGGAGCAGACGGCCGGCCTGTATGCCGCTCGCTTGGCTGAGCAAGGTTTCGTCACGCTGGCCTTCGACAAGTCCTATCAGGGCGAGAGCGGAGGCGAGCCGCGCCTGATGGAAGTGCCCGGTCAGCACATCGACGACATCAGCAGTTCCATCGACTACCTGATCCAGCAGCCGGGTGTGGATGCCGACAACATTGGCTCGCTCGGTGTGTGCGCGGGCGGCAGCTACGCGCTGGGCAACGCGCCCACCGAAATGCGTGTGAAGGCGGTCGCCACGGTCAGCCTGTTCGATCTGGGCGACGCCAGGCGCCAGGCGATGGGCACGCTGTCCTATGAGGCACGCATGCAGCGCCTCAAGGAAATCGCCGTGCAGCGCAGCAAGGAAGTGCAAGGCGCGCCCTTGCAAATGGCACTGGCCGTACCTGCCTCCAACGCCGACTTCACCGACAAGACCCCAGCGCTATACCGCGAGGGCTACGAGTACTACCGCACCCCGCGCGGCCAGCACCCCAACTCCACGGGCAACTACGTATTCACCAGCCTGGCGCAGCAGATGGCCTTCTTCCCCTTCGCGCAGGTCGAAACGATCTCGCCGCGCCCGATCCTGCTGATCGTGGGCGGAAACGCCGACACGAAGTTCTGGAGCGATGGCGTACTGGCCAAGGCGCAGAACCCCAAAGAACTGTTCATCGTTCCGGGCGCCACGCACGTGGACATGTACGACAAGCCTCAGTACGTCGGCCCGGCGGTGGAGAAGCTGACCGGCTTCTTCCGCCAGCACCTCGGCGACACACGCGCAGCGTGACCATCGTTCCGCGGGGCTCTCCGACCTTAGCAAGATCCCGCGGTTCGTCGCCCGTTCAAGGTGCGACGGTTGCGTCCACCAACCTCAGGAGCACATATGAAGATCACCAAGACAGGTTCCACCCCTTCGGCCAAGGGCCCGGCCGAGTATTTCACCGGCACCGTGCGCATCGACTGTCCGTTCTGCGGCAGCGGCAACTTGAGCGGAGCGACCGTGACCTTCGAGCCGGGCGCGCGCACCGCCTGGCACACCCATCCGCTGGGCCAGACCCTGCTCGTGACCGCTGGCTTCGGCCTCATCGGCCGTGTCGGTGGACAGGTGCAGGAAATCCGCCCCGGCGACACCGTCTGGATCGAGCCGGATGAAAAACACTGGCACGGCGCATCGCCGGATTGCGCGATGACCCACATCGCCATCGCCGAAATGAAGGACGGCAAGGCGGTGGATTGGATGGAACACGTGACAGACGAGGAATACAGCGCGAAGTAAGGCAAGGCGCGTTCGCCTTCTCTCACGCTGGAACGCTCCTCGAACGCTTGCTGGTGCCCCCGCGTCGGCAAGTGATGTCGGGTCACGTCCGCATTTATCTGGAAAGGAGAACATTCATGAAAAAACGCATTCTGGGAAAGAACGGTCTGGAAGTTTCGGCCCTCGGCTATGGCTGCATGGGCCTGGACTTCTCCTATGCCCACAAGGTCAGCAGGCAGGAAGGCATCACGCTGATCCGCCAGGCGGTAGAGCGCGGCGTCACCTTTTTCGACACGGCGGAGATGTATGGCCCCTACACCAACGAAGAAACCGTGGGCGAGGCCCTGCGCCCCGTGCGCGAGCAGGTGGTGATCGCCACCAAGTTCGGCTTCAACATCGTCGATGGCAAGATGGCGGGCACGAACAGCAGGCCCGAGCAAATCAAGGCCGTCGCCGACGCATCGCTCAAACGTCTGGGTGTTGAGCAGATCGACCTGTTCTACCAGCATCGCGTCGATCCGAATGTGCCGATCGAGGACGTGGCCGGCGCGGTCAAGGACCTGATAGCCGAGGGCAAGGTCAAGCACTTCGGCCTGTCCGAACCCGCCGCGCAGACCGTGCGCCGCGCCCACGCCGTGCAGCCGATCACGGCCTTGCAGAACGAGTACTCGCTCTGGACACGCGGCGTCGAGACCAACGGCATTCTGGAAGTCTGCGAGGAACTGGGGATTGGCCTGGTGCCTTACAGCCCGCTTGGCAAAGGCTTCCTCACCGGCGCGATGGGCAAGGACACCAAGTTGGGAGAAGGCGACTTCCGCAAACTCCTGCCACGCTTCACGCCCGACGCGATGGAGAAGAACCAGGCGCTCATCGACCTTCTCAAGCGCATCGCCACCGAGAAGCAGGCCACACCCGCGCAGATCGCACTGGCCTGGCTGCTGGCGCAGAAGCCCTGGATCGTCCCCATCCCCGGCACCACCAAGCTGCACCGCCTGGAAGAGAACCTCGGCGCTGTCGATGTCGTGCTGAGCGACTCCGACCTGGCACAAATCCAGTCGGCCGCCACCGCCATCCAGATCGAGGGTGAGCGTTATCCCGAACAACTGCTCAAAGCGACCGGCCTGTGAGGCCTGGTTCCTTGCCATTCACTTCATAGAGGAAAGTAACCATGACTGACAACATCAAGGACAAGGTGGTCGTGATCACCGGCGCATCGAGCGGCCTGGGCGCCGAAACCGCCCGTCATCTGGTCGAGGCCGGCGCCAAGGTCGTACTCGGCGCGCGTCGCCTGGACCGCCTGGAGGCGCTGGCCACCGAACTGGGCCTGTCCAAGGAAGCCGCGTTCAAGGTGGACGTGACCGACCGCGAACAGGTCAAGGCCCTGGTCGATCATGCCGTGAAGCTGCATGGCCGCATCGACGTGATGATCAACAACGCCGGCCTGATGCCGCTGGCGCCCCTCGAAATGATGCGCTTCGATGAATGGGACCAGTGCATCGACGTCAACATCAAGGGCGTGCTGTGGGGCATCGCCGCAGCGCTGCCGTACTTCAAGGAACAGAAGAGCGGCCAGTTCATCAACGTCTCGTCCGTGGCCGGCCACACCATCAGCGCGGGCGGCGCGATCTACTCGGCGACCAAGTATTCGGTGCGCGTGATCTCCGAGGCGCTGCGCAAGGAGGTCAAGCCCTACAACATCCGCACCACGGTGCTGTCTCCGGGCGCGGTGGACACCGAGCTGCCTGCGTCGGTCGGTGCTCCGGGTGTCAACGAGGCGATCGCCGACTACTACAAGAACAACGCCATCCCGGCCGACAGCTTCGCGCGCTGCGTGCTGTTCGCCATGAGCCAGCCGGAGAACATCGACATCAACGAGATCCTGTTCCGCCCGACGGTGCAGGAACTCTGAGAGGCCGCCCATGTTCCAGGAGATGGAAGATCGCCCGTCGAATGCGCTGCCTGCCGTGCCGTCCTCAGCACCCGATGGCGCGGCTGCGGCAGACACCGCATGGCGCGTGCTGGCCGTGCTCAGCGCGCTGATGGGTTTCGCCTCCATCTCGACGGACTTCTACCTGCCGGCCATGCCTGCCATGGCCGCCGCACTGCACGCGGGCCACGGCATGCTGGAGTTCTCGATTACCGGCTATCTGATTGGCTTCAGCGTCGGACAGTTGTTCTGGGGGCCGGTCAGCGATAAGTTCGGCCGACGCCTGCCGGTGGCCGCCGGGCTGGTGCTGTTCATCATCGGATCGGTCGGTTGCGCGCTGGCCGGCAGTGCCGAGACCATCATCGGCTGGCGCATCGTCCAGGCGCTCGGGGCTTCGGCCTGCGTGGTCATCTCGCGGGCCATCGTGCGGGATCTCTATGAGGGCGCACGCGCCGCGCGAATGCTCTCGACCCTGATGGTGGTCATGGCGATTGCGCCGCTGCTGGGACCGATCATCGGCGCGCAGGTGGCGGCCTGGGCCGGGTGGCGGGCGATCTTCTGGCTGCTCGTCGCGCTCGGTCTCGCCAGCCTGGTGGCGCTGTACACGATCCCGGAAACCCTGTCGCCGCTGCGCCGGCATGGTGGGCGGTTGAGTGGCGCCTTCGCCCGCTACGCGAAGCTGCTCACCGAGCGCCGCATTCTGGCGTATGCGGGTGCGGGCGGATTCTTCTACGCCGGCATGTTCGCGTACATCGCCGGCACGCCCTTCGCGTACATCACCTACCACCATCTTCCCGCTCAGCACTACGGCCTGCTCTTTGGCGCCGGCATCCTCGGAATCATGGCGACCAACGTGCTCAATGCACGCCTGGTCACGCGGCTGGGTGCCGATCGCCTGCTCGTCGCGGGTGCGTTGATCGCGGCGCTGGCCGGCATAGCGTGCGCCGTCGCGACCTGGATGGACTGGGGCGGGCTTTGGGGCCTGCTGCTGCCGCTGTTCGTCTTCATTTCCTGTACCGGCCTGATCGTCGCCAACTCGGTGGCCGGCGCGTTGGCGGAGTTCTCGATGCAGGCCGGGTCCGTCTCGGCGCTGGTCGGCGCACTCCAGTACGGCAGCGGCATCGCGGGGTCTGGACTGGTGGGTTTTTTTGCCGATGGCACGCCCCGGCCGATGGGCTGGGTCATTGCGGTCGCGGGCATTGGCAGCGTGCTGTGCGCCAGGTCGCTGGTGCAGGCCCCCCGCAAAGGAGCACAAATTGAACAAGCCATTTAACAGCAAGAGCACGGGAACACGCCGAGCGGCCCTTTGCTTGGCCGCGATGGTGGGACTGGGGATGTTGTCTCCATCCGTCGTTGCCGAGGCGCAGGCGGACGAGCACAGGCATGCGCGCGGCGGCCAGAAGATCGTCCTGACCGCCGCCGATGGCCGCCAAGCGCAGGCGACGCTGCTCGACAACGCCACCGCTCGGACGTTTGCGGCCAAGCTGCCCTTGAAAGTGCGCATGGGCGATCACTTCGGGCGCGAGCTGTACGGGCCGATGCCCGCCATCGCCGTCAGCGATCCGCTGCAGAAAACCTACCAGGCCGGCGACATCGCGTACTGGCCGCCCGCGCCGGGCTTCGCCATCTACTACACCGTCGGCGGCCCGGTCATCCCCGGCGAGGGGCTGGCGCTGTTGGGTTCGATCGACACGAACCTCGACATCTTCAGACACGGCTCGACCGAAGTGACGATTGAACTCGCCGAGTGATCGGCGCCACCAGACACCATGCGCCCGGCTCGCGTCAGCAGCCACGGTGCGAAGCAAGAGAAAAGGCCAAAAAATGAAAATCGATCTATCAGGCAAAGTTGCCCTTATCACGGGTGCTGGCTCAGGCATGGGCTTGGCATCGGCGGAAGCATTTCTGGAAGCCGGCGCATCGGTCGTGCTGTCCGGGAACCACTACGACAAAGTCAAGGAACAGGCGGATCGCCTGTCCGCAAGAGGCAAGACGCTGGCCTTGCAATGCGACGTGTCCGATGAAGCGCAGGTTAAGGCGCTGGTGGAAAACACCGCCAAGGAATTCGGCCGCATCGATGCAGCCTACAACAACGCCGGCTGGATGCCCCCTTATGCGGAGATCGCCGAGGCCAGCACCGACGACTTCATTCGCGCGCACGACATCAACCTCAAGGGCATTTGGCTGTGCATGAAGCACCAGACGCAGCAGATGCTCAAGCAAGGGGGCGGCGGCACGATCGTGAACTGCTCCTCGATGGGCGCCATCGTCGGCGTCGCGGGAAGAACGTCCTACTGCTCGACCAAGCACGGCATCGTCGGCATCACCAAGAGCGCGGCGCTGGAGTACGCCTCGAAGGGCATCCGCATCAATGCCGTGTGCCCCGGCGTGATCGACACGCCGATGGTGTCCTCGATGATCAGCACCGACCCGGCGGTCCTGAACGCACTGATCGAGCAAGTGCCGATCAAGCGGCTGGGACGCGCGGACGAAATCGCACAGGCGGTGCTCTGGCTGTCCAGCGATGCGTCGAGCTTCGTGGTCGGCCATTCGCTGGTCGTGGATGGCGGGATCACGGTTCAGTAACTCTGCGCGCTACGGGCGGGAGCCGAGAAGGCACCCCTGGCCGTGTCCATCGAACAAAGCAAAGGAATAGCCAGATGAGTAATCTATTGACCGGAAAAGTCGCCATCGTCACGGGTGGCGCAAGTGGGATCGGCTTGGCTGCCGTGCAGCGCTTCGTCGCCGAGGGTGGGCGCGTGGTCATCGCCGACGTCGCGCAGGAAGCCGGCGAAGCGGCTGCGACCTCGCTCGGCGAAGCTGCGGCATTTCAGCGCACCGATGTGACCGATGAAGCCTCCATCCAGGCTGCCGTGGACGCGGCCGTCACTCGCTTCGGCCGGCTCGACGTGATGTTCAACAACGCCGGCTCCACGGGCGATGGATCATCCATCACCGAAATCGGGCCAGCGGGCTTCGACAAGACCTTTGTGCTGGACGTGCGCTCGGTGGTGTTGGGCCACAAGTGCGCCGCGCGCCGGTTCAAGGAACAAGGCACGGGTGGCTCCATCATCAGCACGGTCAGTGTCGCCGGCCTGCAGGGCGGCTGGTCGTCAGTGTCCTATGCGACGGCCAAGCATGCCGTCGTCGGAACGATCCGTCATGCAGCGAAGGAGCTGGCGCCCTTCGGCATCCGCACCAATGGCGTGGCACCGGGCGTCATCATGACGCCGCTGATCGCCAAGGCATTCGGCGTTCCACCCGAGAAGGCCGATGAGCTGGTGCAGTACCTGGTTGGGCGACTGGGCAGCAAGCAGGCGATGGGCCGCTACGGCTCGGCCGAGGACGTGGCCAACGCGGCGCTGTTCTTCGCCAGCGACCTGTCGGCCTACGTGTCCGGCACGGTCATGCCGGTCGATGGAGGCATCTCGTCCTATACGCTCAGCACCAGCGACGAGGAAATCTTCGCCGCAGCGCAGGAATTCGCGCGGAGTCTGACATGAGCGCGAAAGCATTGACTGTGTTGTGCGTCGGCGCGACCGGCAGCGTCGGACGCCACGTTGTCGAGGAAGCGCTACGCCAGGGCCACACCGTGCTTGCGCTCGTGCGTGACCGCGGCAAGGCCGCCGGGCTGCCGGCGCAGGTTGACGCCGTGGTCGGCGAGCTGACCCAGCCGGATACGCTCGCGCGAGCAGTCGCCGGCGTGGACGCCATTGTCTTCACGCACGGCTCCAACGGCGGCAAGGCTGACACGCGCGCCATCGACTACGGGGGCGTGCGCAACGTGCTGGTCGCCCTGCGCGGGCAGAAGACCCGCATCGCGCTGATGACCGCCATCGGCGTCACCGACCGCGTTGGCTCCTATAACCGCCGGACCGAGGCGCACGATTGGAAGCGGCGCTCGGAACGCCTCGTGCGCGCCAGCGGTAATGCCTACACGATCGTGCGTCCCGGATGGTTCGACTACAACGATGCCAATCAACGCCGGATCGTGATGCTCCAGGGCGACACCCGGCATGCCGGCACACCCGCCGATGGAGTGATCGCCCGCCGCCAGATCGCCGAGGTGTTGGTGGCCAGCCTCACGCTGGAGCAGGCCCGCAACAAGACCTTCGAGCTGGTCGCCGAAGTCGGCCCTGAACCCAAGGACTTGGCACCGCTCTTCGCTGCGGTGACTGCGGATTCCGGCGACTTCGGCAAGTCGCCCGATGGTGTTGGCGACGCCGAGAACATGCCGCTGGACCAGGAGCCAGCCCAGGTGCTCGCGGACCTGAAGGCCATTCACCCAGACGACCCTGATCTTGTCCAACTCCCGAATCGAGGTGCGTCATGAAGCCCGATCATCATCTTTTCGCGTCGCGCCGCAAGCTGTTGACGACTGCCGCCGCTGCCACGGCCGGGGTTTGCGCGACGGCGCTGTTGGGGCGGCCGGGCTCAGCCTTGGCTCAGCGAACCCAAGGTGCTGCTGCGATATTTACCAACAGCCTCAACATGGAGTTCGTGACCATACCGGCCGGAACTTTCATGATGGGGTCGCCCGATAGCGACAGTCAGGCGCGAGCTTTCGAGAAGCCGCAGCACCAGGTCACCATCAGCCGGGCCTTCCAGATCGGTCGGCACGAGGTGACGCAGGCGCAGTGGCAGGCGGTATTGGGTGAGAACCCCTATGAGCGTGACCGCTCGAATCCCTACTACAAGCTGCCGGGCATGGCCGAGCGCATCACGCGGCCCGATCATCCGGCGACGGTTTCATGGAACGATGCGCAGGAGTTCATCGCCGCACTGAACAAGCGCGAAGGCGGCACGCGCTACCGCCTGCCGACCGAGGCTGAATGGGAGTACGCCGCGCGGGCTGGAACCAGCTCGCGCTACTCCTTCGGTGATGACGAGCGTCAACTTGACCGCTACGCCTGGCACGGCGGCGACTTCCAGACCGGCGGCCACCACCCCGTCGGTACCAAGCAGCCCAATCCGTGGGGCCTGCACGATGTTCACGGCAACGTCTGGGAATGGGTGCAGGACTGGTATGACGCGGACTACTACGCCCGCAGCCCGGCGGTCGATCCACAGGGGCCGCAGCGGGGAACGCGCCGTGTCGTGCGTGGCGGGAGTTGGCACGCCACTGCCACGAGCTGGCGCACGGCTTTCCGGCGCGACTACGAACCGGACTACCGCGGTATCAGCATTGGTTTGCGCCTGGTGCGCACCGTGTGAAGTGCATCCATTCCGATCAATCTCAAGAAGGAATTCATCATGACTCAAGTCGTTGTCGTCATAGGTCCCGGCTCGATTGGCCAGGCGATCGCAAGGCGCGTAGGCGCCGGTAAGCATGTGCTGCTGGCCGACCTGCGGCAGGAGAACGCAGATGCGGCTGCCAAGGTGCTCAGCGAGGCAGGTTTCGAGGTGAGCACCACGATGGTCGATATCTCAAAGCGCGACTCGATCCACGCGCTGGTCGAGAAAGCCACTGCAATCGGAGAAATCACCGGCCTGATCCATGCCGCCGGCGTCTCACCTTCGCAGGCGTCGCCGCAGGCCATCCTCGGCGTCGATCTCTACGGCACCGCCGTCATTCTGGAAGAGTTCGGCAACGTGATCGCCCGTGGCGGCGCTGGCGTCGTCATCGCCTCGCAGTCCGGGCATCGACTCGGTGCGCTGAGCCCCGAGCAGAACAAAGCCCTGGCAACGACGCCTGCGGACGATCTGTTGGCGCTCGACTTCCTTCAGCCCGACCAGGTGAAGGACACGCTTCACGCTTACCAACTCTCCAAGCGCGGCAATGCGCTGCGCGTCATGGCCGAAGCGGTGCGCTGGGGCAAGCGTGGCGCACGGGTCAACACGATCAGCCCCGGCATCATCATCACGCCGCTGGCCAAGGATGAGCTGACCGGCCCGCGCGGTGCAGGCTACCGCCGCATGATCGACCTTTGCCCGGTTGGACGGGCGGGAACGCCCGACGAAGTGGCCTCTGTTGCAGCGCTTCTGATGGGGGCCGACGGGGCGTTCATCACCGGCAGCGACTTCCTGATGGATGGCGGCGTCACGGCCTCCTACTGGTTCGGTGAACTCGCGCCGGAGTAAGCCGAGTCCATGCGTTGCATTTCCGCAGAGCCGATCGCATGAGCCCGATCGCTCCTCATCCATCTGCTGAGGACTGAACATGAACGATTCAAACGACAACAATGCCGGCATCAACATGCCACGCCGGGGATTCATCGGTGGGGTGGGCCTGACGGCGATGGCCGCAGCGCTTCCCAGCATGGCCGCGACTGAGCGCACAAACGATTCCTCCTCTACGGTCAAGACGCCCGCACCTGGCCTGCGTCGGCTCGGCGGCCTTGAGGTCTCCGAGGTCGGCCTGGGCTGCATGGGTGGTAGCGGCTATTACTACCCCTTTCCCGGCAAGGCACGGATGATCTCGGTGATCCGCGATGCGGTCGAGCGTGGCGTCACCTTCTTCGACACCGCGGAAACCTACGGTCCGTTCACCAACGAGGAAGTGGTCGGCGAAGCGTTGCAACCGATGCGCCAGAAGGTCGTGATCGCCACCAAGTTCGGCTTCAGCTACAACGGCACTGAACGCACCGGCCTGGACAGCCGTCCGGCCAATATCCGCCGCGCCGTGGAGGGATCGCTGCGCCGCCTGCGCACGGACTACATCGACTTGCTCTACCAGCACCGCGTTGATCCGAAGGTGCCAATCGAGGATGTGGCCGGCACCGTCAAGGATCTGATCGCCGAAGGCAAGGTCAAGCATTTCGGCATGTCCGAGCCGGGTCCGCGCACGTTGCGTCGCGCCCATGCCGTGCAGCCGGTTGCCGCCGTGCAAAACGAGTATTCGCTGCTCGAACGCTCACCGGAGAAGAATGAAATCCTCGCGATCTGCGAGGAGCTGGGCATCGGTTTCGTGCCCTGGGGGCCGGTAGCGCGCGGTTTTCTCATTGGCCGCTTCGGTGAAGGCACCGTATTCGCCAAGGAAGACAACCGCGCCGGTGTGCCGTTCTTCTTCCCCGATGCAATGAAGCAGAACCTGGCCGTGTACGACCTCGCCCACCGTTGGGCGCAGCGCAAGGGTGTGACGCCAGGTCAGCTTTCCCTTGCGTGGCTGCTCGCACAAAAGCCGTGGATCGTTCCCATTCCCGGAACCACCGATCCTTGGCACCTTGCCGAGAATCTCGGTGCGGTCAATGCGCGCTTTACGCCGGACGAACTGCTTCAGTTCCGCAGGGAACTGGAAGCCATCCGCATTGTCGGCGAGCGCGCCGCCCCTGGCACGCTGGCTATGTCAGACGTGGAAGCGCCGGAGAAGAAGTAAAGCGATTTGGCCGGCAAGGTCACATCGACAAAGAGTATTCAGCAGGAGGTTTCGCAATGAACAGGCCCTTTATCGTCTGCCACATGATGACGTCACTGGATGGGAAGATCACCGGCCCATATATGAGAACGGAGGCGATCAAGATTCCTGCACAAGAGTATGAGCGCACCAATGCGTTCTATCAGCCTCAAGCCTGGCTCTGTGGCCGTGTCACGACCGACGAGAACTTCACCTTCTACAAGAAGCCTGCGCTGGACGAGAACGCACCCGCCGTGCCGGAAGGCGATTACGTCGCGGTGAGCGGCGCCCAAATGCACTACGTTTCGGTTGACGCATCGGGGAAGATCGGCTGGGAAACCAATACCTTGAAGTACGAGGATCGGCCCGCCGCTCACATCATTGAAGTCCTGACGGAAAAGGCAAGCAACGCCTATCGCGCCTTCCTTCGCAAGATGGAAATCTCTTACATCATCGCGGGCAAGGACCAACTCGACTGCAAATTAGCTGCCGAAAAATTGAAGGCCTTGTTCCAAATCGAGACGTTGATGGTCTCGGGCGGCGGCTTCATCAATTGGTCTTTCCTGCAGGCTGGTTTGGTCGATGAACTCAGCTTGGTGATTGCGCCATTGGCAGACGGCGAGAACAACACAGTGACGCTGTTCGAAAAGTCAGATTACCTGCCGGCCCACGCGCCTGTGGAGTTCACTTTGAAGAGCGCAGAAGTTGGCAAGGGCGACAGTATCTGGCTGCGCTACGTTGTCAAGAATAGTCATTCTCCGAATGCCAGTGCCGGCGGCTGAAATAGTGAGCGCCATCGATGGTATGCCGAATACCACATATGCCTGTGACTGAACATAGGTGAAGGAGGGTTGCGCCTAAACCTTCGACTGAGGACTGCTGAAACGATGTATTGCAAGCATGGCAATCGCGACGGCGCTCGACTGTTTATCTCTGCGCTGAATCCATTGGGTCGTCGGATCTCCCGGCTGGGAACTGCATGCCAACCTAAATCGGTGGTCACGCCATATCTCTAGGAAGGAGGTTGCATGGAGTTACGACATCTTCGCTGTTTTGTGGTTTTGGCCGAGGAGTTGCATTTCACACGCGCTGCCGAGCGCTTGCATATCGAACAACCACCTCTGTCGCGGGCCATCAAAGAACTTGAGGAAGAACTGGGTGTGCTGCTTTTCGATCGGAACCGCCGGGGAACAGTGCTGACTGCAGCGGGCGCTACATTTTTGCAGGACGTCCGCAGACTATTCACTGTCCTGGAGCAGGCACGGGAGAATGCCAAGGCCGTCGGCTCTGGCTTGCGAGGGAGCATCCGCATCGCAGTATCTGACGGTGCGATTGATCCCCGACTGTCGGCGTTTCTCGCCTGTTGCCGCCAGGAAGAGCCGGGAATCGAGATACGCTTGGCCGAAGTGCCGCTGGCCGAACAATTGCGCGGCCTGCGCTCTGGCGATTTCACGATTGGGTTTGCGCACGCTGCTGATGTGGGTGGAGACATTGTTGCCGAACCTGTTTGGCAAGACCCGCTGGTGATCGCGATGCCAGCGCGGCACGAATTGCTCGCCCACAGGGAGATCCCACTGCATGAACTCGCGAGCCACCCGCTTGTCTTGTGCGATCCACACGTGTGCGAGGGCTATTGCCGCGAACTGGCCAGGCTCCTTCGGCCACTGGAGCGCGAGCCGAATGTTGTTGAGCATGTGTCCTCGCTGGACATGATGCTCACCCTTGTCGGTGCGGGGTTCGGTGTGGGCTTCACCACGGAGACCAGGATCGCGGCCTGCCAACGGCCAGATGTAGTGACCCGTCCTTTGGCGGTGGAGTCCGCCGTCATCACCACATACCTGCTTCGGCCCGACAGGGACAGCTTGTCTGCTCCACTGGAGCGATTTGTCGCTCGGCTACGAACACAGAGAATCAAATGAAGAATGGCTATTGAGGCAAGGCAAACGCCACGACGTAATCCCCCTTCGTCGTCGTCGAGGAGTTCCCCCCCGCGCTGATGACCACGAACTGGCGGCCGCTGGCCGGCGACAGGTAGGTCATCGGTACGGTTTCGGCGCCCACTGGCAGGCGCTCCTTCCAGAGTTCGCGACCGGTGCGCACATCCAGGGCGCGGATGTAGTAGTCCTGCGCAGCCGCCATGAAGATCAGGCCGGAAGAGGTCGTGATCGGCCCGCCCCGGGTCGGCATGCCGATTGGCATGGGCAGCCGCGTGGCGATACCCAGCGGCCCCGTCTCCTCGGTGGTGCCCAGCGGCATCGACCAGACGAGCTTGCGCGTGGCTAGGTCGATCGCGTTGATCGTGCCGTAAGGCGGTTCCTGGCAAGGCACGCCCAGCGCCGACAGGAAGCGCTGCTGCTCAATGCCCCAGGGGGTGCCGCGCTGCGGCGCGCCACCGGTATGTCCGCCGTCCGCGCTGGCCTTGGCGTCGTAGGCGGCGCGGGGAACCAGCCGGTTCAAAACAGCAACGCGGGTGTCGTTGAGGATCAGATAGCCCAGGTTCTCGGCCACCGATGCCGATCCCCAGGTGGTGCCGCCCATCCAGCCCGGATACTGGATCGTCCACTGTTCGCTCGGTGGAGTGAACTCGCCTTCGTAGCGCGCCTTGCGGAAGTCGATGCGGCACATCAACTGGTCCAGCGGCGTGAGGCCCCACATGCGCTGCTCGCTCAGCGGCTCGGTGCCGATGGCCGGCATGCCGACCGAGTACGGCTGCGTGGCGGCCAGGCGCTCATCCGGGACCCCGCCCTGGGGCACGGGCCTATCCACCACCTCGGCCATGGGCGTGCCGTCGCGCCGGTCGAGCATGAAGATTTGTCCGCGCTTGGTGGTCTGGATCAGGGCTGGCGTCATACCGCCTTTGCCGTCCGGCACGTCGTAGAGCGCAGGCTGCGAGGGCACGTCGTAATCCCAGAGATCGTGGCGCACGGTCTGGAAGCGCCAACGCTCGCGCCCCGTGGCGATGTCCAGCGCCACGATGGACGATGAATAGCGGTCGTCCGCCTCCGTGCGGTGCCTGCCCCAGAAGTCCGGCGTGGCATTGCCGGTGGGCAGATAGACGAGGCCCAGGGCTTCGTCGAAGGCCGGCGTGGACCATACGTTCGGCGTGCCGGGCGTGTAGCTCTGGCCTTCGGGCGGCAGGCCGGTGATGGCCGGATTGCCCAGGTCCCAGGCCCACACCAGCGCGCCGGTGCGCACGTCGAAGGCACGCACAACCCCGGACGGCTCGCCCAGTTCCTGGTTGTCCCAGACGAGGCCGCCGACGATCACGAGGTTGCGCGTCACCGTGGGCGCCGCGGTCGGAAAGTAGAACTCCGGGTTGCCCTTGTCCATGCCGACGCGCAGGCTCACGATGCCGTTGTCGCCGAAGTCCGTGCAGGGCTGGCCGGTGAGCGCGTCCACCGCGACGATACGGGCATCGACGGTCGTCGCGATGATTCGGCGCGTGCAGGCTGCCGTCGGCTGCTCGCCGGCAGGCACGGTCGAGGCGGCGCCGGTTGCCTTGGCGTCGTGGTAGCCCACGCCCCGGCAACGGGGGAAGATGCTCTCGCCGGTCTTCGGGTCGAAGGTCCAGCGCTCCTGGCCGGTTTCCGCATCGAGCGCGAACAGGCGGCTCGACTGCGTGCACCCGTACAGCATGCCGTTCACATGCAGGGGCGTCACCACGTGCGTCTGGCTGCCGCTCTTGGGAATCTCGCCCGTCCGGTAGGTCCAGGCGACCTGCAGGTCCGCGACGTTCCCGGGTGTGATCTGGTCCAGTGGCGCATGCCGCGTGCCGGAGGGCGTGCGGCCCCAGTGGCGCCAGTCGCCGCCCGCCGCAGCACCGACCGCGTTGCCCGG
>NZ_ACQT01000028.1 GCF_000175235.1 Acidovorax delafieldii 2AN
TTTTTTGCAGGCGCAGCCTTCTTGGCGGCAGGTTTTTTCGCAGTTGCCATCATGTTCTCCTTGGGTCAATTAGCAAAGAGCACTTCCTGCCTGCATTGGACAGAAAGCGATCCATGGGGATGGAGTGCAATTCCATCCCCATGAACACGGGAACGCACCGCATCGAGACACCTGGCGGTGCTGGCGTGGGGGGCGTGGTGTAGAAATCCATGGTGGTGCGAAGCAAACAGCGCTCTAGTCCCAGGAAAGCGCACCACCGGACTGGTATTCGATAACCCGGGTTTCAAAGAAGTTACGTTCCTTCTTCAGGTCGATCATCTCGCTCATCCACGGGAAGGGGTTCTCTTCATTGGGGAAGAGAGTTTCGAGTCCGATTTGCGTGGCCCTGCGGTTGGCGATGTAGCGCAGGTAGCCCTTGAACATCGACGCATTCATTCCCAGCACGCCGCGTGGCATGGTGTCTTCGGCATAGCGGTATTCCAGCTCTACCGCCCTCATGAACAGCGCCTTGATCTCGGCTTTGAACTCTGCCGTCCAGAGGTGAGGGTTCTCCAGCTTCAACTGATTGATCAGGTCGATGCCGAAATTGCAGTGCATCGACTCGTCGCGCAGGATGTACTGGTACTGTTCTGCCGCGCCGGTCATCTTGTTTTGGCGCCCCAGCGCCAGGATCTGCGTGAAGCCGACGTAGAAGAACAGACCTTCCATGAGGCAGGCAAACACGATCAGCGACTTGAGCAGGCGCTGGTCGGCTTCGGGCGTGCCTGTTTTGAAATTCGGATCCATGATCGCCTCGATGAAGGGGATCAGGAATTCGTCCTTGTCGCGGATCGACTGAACTTCGTTGTAGGCGTTGAAGATTTCGCTTTCGTCCAGACCGAGCGACTCCACGATGTACTGGTAGGCATGCGTGTGGATCGCTTCCTCGAACGCCTGGCGCAGCAAAAACTGCCGACATTCAGGAGCGGTGATGTGCCGGTAGGTGCCCAGTACGATGTTGTTGGCGGCCAGCGAATCGGCGGTGACAAAGAAGCCCAGGTTGCGCTTGACGATGCGGCGCTCGTCGTCGGTGAGGCCGTTCGGGTCTTTCCACAACGCGATGTCGCGCGTCATGTTCACTTCCTGCGGCATCCAGTGGTTCGCGCAGGTGGCCAAGTACTTTTCCCAAGCCCATTTGTACTTGAACGGCACCAACTGGTTCACATCGGTCTGGCCGTTGATGATGCGCTTGTCTGCCGCGTTGACGCGCCGATGGGCGGCAGAAGTGGAGGAGGCCGAAGCGCTCCTGCTTGATGGGGCGGCAACGCTTGCGGGCTGCAGCGAGGGCGTCTGGAAAGACAGGGGCGGTTGTCCCGCCAGGCGATTGTTGTGCAGACCGCCGTCCAGTTGATTTTGCGATGAGGGCTTGACTTCTTCGTCCCAGGTCAACATAGATTTTCCAGTGTTCGGATTATGAAAGCAGTGCTGCGAAAAGAAAAGCACTGAAGCGTTGCGCTGCAAGGTTTTGTTGCTTCACCACACATCAACAGCGCACCGGAAGCGTCCGGTGCGCTGCATGTGAAGTCCTCACTGGCAAGCTTCGCAAGTGGGATCGTCGATGGCGCAGAACTTGATGTCCGTGGCAGGCAGTTCCGCGGCCTGCAAGGCCGCCGCGGCAATCGCTGCTTCCATGGTGCTGGGCGGGGCGGACTGGGCCGCCGATGCGTGGGAACCACCGTTGTCGTGGCCTGATGAAACCGCGTTGAGTTGGCGGGTGTTCACGGTGCTCATCTCGACGTGGGTGGCACTTTGCGTGCGCAGGTAATAGGTGGTCTTGAGGCCTCGTACCCACGCAAGTTTGTAGGTGTCGTCGAGCTTCTTGCCCGAGGCGCCTGCCATGTAGATATTCAGGCTCTGCGCTTGGTCGATCCACTTTTGGCGACGTGACGCGGCTTCGACCAACCACCGCGGCTCGACCTCGAAAGCGGTCGAATACAGCGCCTTGATGTCCTGGGGCACGCGGTCGATGGGGTGCAGCGAACCCTTGAAGTGCTTGAGGTCCATGATCATCACGTCATCCCACAGGCCCAGTCGCTTGAGGTCGCGCACCAGGCCGCCGTTGATGACCGTGAACTCGCCCGACAGGTTGGACTTGACCGACAGATTGCCAAACGAAGGCTCGATCGAGGCATCGACGCCGATGATGTTGGAGATGGTGGCCGTGGGTGCAATGGCCACGCAGTTGGAATTGCGCATGCCATCCTGTGCGATTTTTTTGCGCAGAGCATCCCAGTCGAGGGTGGCTGAACGGTCCACTTCCACATAGCCGCCGCGGGCTTGCGCGAGCATGTCGAGCGTGTCGAGCGGCAGGATGCCCCGGTCCCACAATGAGCCCTTGTAGCTGGAATATCTGCCACGCTCTCTGGCCAGTTCCGTAGAAGCCCAGTAGGCGTAATAGCAAATGGCTTCCATCGACTGGTCGGCGAATTCCACGGCTTCCTGCGAAGCGTAAGGAATGCGCAGTTCGTACAGGCTGTCCTGGAAGGCCATCACGCCCAGCCCCACCGGGCGGTGGCGCAGGTTGGAGTCGCGGGCCTTCTTGACGGCGTAGTAGTTGATGTCGATCACGTTGTCGAGCATGCGCATGGCGACCGTGATGGTCTTCTTGAGCTTGTCGTGGTCGATCTGCCCGTTCTTCAGGTGCTGCAGCAGGTTCACCGACCCCAGGTTGCACACCGCGGTTTCGGTGTCGCTGGTGTTGAGCGTGATCTCGGTGCACAGGTTGCTGGAGTGCACCACGCCGGCGTGCTGCTGGGGCGAGCGCACGTTACAGGCGTCCTTGAACGTGATCCAGGGGTGGCCGGTTTCGAACAGCATGGTGAGGATCTTGCGCCAGAGGTCGGTCGCCTGCACCGTCCGCGCGGGCTTGATTTCGCCGCGTGCTGCCTTTTCTTCGTAGGCGACGTAGGCCTTCTCGAAGTCGGTGCCAAAGAGGTCGTGCAGGTCGGGCACATTGGACGGCGAGAACAGCGTCCAGGTGCCTTTTTCCATCACGCGGCGCATGAACAGGTCGGGGATCCAGTTGGCCGTGTTCATGTCGTGCGTGCGGCGGCGGTCGTCGCCGGTGTTCTTGCGCAGTTCCAGAAACTCCTCAATGTCCAGGTGCCAGGTTTCCAAATAGGTGCAGACGGCGCCCTTGCGCTTGCCGCCCTGGTTCACGGCCACAGCCGTGTCGTTCACTACCTTCAGGAAAGGCACCACACCCTGTGATTCGCCATTGGTGCCCTTGATGTGGCTACCCAGCGCGCGCACGCGGGTCCAGTCGTTGCCCAGGCCGCCGGCAAACTTGGACAGCAAGGCGTTTTCCTTGATCGATTCGTAGATGCCGTCCAGGTCGTCGGGCACCGTGGTGAGGTAGCACGAAGAAAGCTGTGAGCGCAGCGTGCCGCTGTTGAACAGCGTGGGCGTGCTCGACATGAAGTCGAAGCTGGAGAGGATTTCATAGAACTCGATCGCGCGGGCCTCGCGGTCGATTTCGTTCAGCGACAGCCCCATGGCCACGCGCATGAAGAATGCCTGGGGCAGCTCGATGCGGTTCTTCTTCACGTGCAGGAAGTAGCGGTCGTACAGCGTTTGCAGGCCGAGGTAGTCGAACTGCAGGTCGCGCTCGGCCTTGAGGGCCGCACCCAATCGCTGCAGGTCGTACTGGAGCAGGCGCTCGTCGAGCAGGTCGTTCTCAACCCCCTTCTTGATGAACTGGGGGAAATAATCGACGTAGCTTTGTGCCATGTCGGCAGGCGCGACTTCGCGGCCAAGGACTTCCCGCACGATGGTGTGCAGCAGCAGGCGCGCGGTGGCATAGGTGTAGTCGGGATCTTTCTCGATCAAGGTACGGGCGGCGAGAATCGAGGCCTTGTACACCTCTTCCATCGGAACGCCGTCGTACAGGTTGCGCATGGTTTCGGCCACGATGGGCTGTGCCGACACATCGGCGCCCAGGCCGGTACAGGCCGACTCAATGAGGGACTGCAAGCGGCCCTGGTCCAGCACGACGCGTTCGCCGCCATCGAGCACGTGCAGCTGTGGGGCCTGCGGCAACTGCTCTTCGTTGTGGCGGGTGCGTTCCTGGGTGCGGCGCTCGCGGTACAGAACGTAGGCGCGGGCAATTTCGTGGTGGCCGCTGCGCATCAGGCCAAGTTCCACCTGGTCCTGGACGTCTTCTATATGGAAGGTGCCGCCGCCAGGACGCGAGCGCATGAGCGCGCGGGTCACGTTGTGGGTGAGTGTATCCACGACTTCCCGCACGCTGGCGGACGCAGCGCCCTGCGTGCCATGCACGGCAAGGAAGGCCTTCATCATGGCGACAGCGATCTTCTGGGGCTCGAAAGGTACGACGGCGCCGTTGCGCCGGATGATCTGGTAATGGTTCAGCACATGGGACGCTTCGGGGGCGTTGGGCGCCAGCGCCTGGGAGGCGGCGGTGTGGGACGGTGGGGTGTTCAAAGCAGCTTGCATGGGGGGTCCTCTTCTGTGGGCTGTCCGGGATGGGCTGACGGGCTTAAAAGCTGTCGCTGCGTCGGAGGCATACGACGGCACTATGGGCTGTCGCACACTATATATGGTGTGTCACAAGCATTCAAGACACTACCGGTAGTGTACTGCTACGAGGTGATTGCGACGCTGAAACAGCATGTACGGCGTCGGCGCTGGGCGCGCATGAGCGGCCTCGAAGGGCCCATGCAGCGGCCATTTCATGACGTGAATCAAGAGATTGCGCGGCGTACAGGCATTTTTTGCGGGGGAGGCCGCATGGAGATTGCCTGTCTTTTATTTGCGCAAAGGCCATGCGATTTGCAAGCAATGATGCTTGCCCGCGACAGTCGCGCCGTCAGGGTGCGTCGGGAGCGCTGCCGGAGGAGGCGGGAAACCGTGCAGGCGGCCAGTTGAGCAGGCGCCGCAGGAGGGTCCAGTCAAACCCTTCGCCCGGATCGCGCTTGCGTCCTGGCGCAATGTGCTCATGCCCGGCTACATGGGCCACGGGATATCGCGTCCCAATGTCTGCGCACAGCCGGGCGAGCGCTTCGTACTGCGCGGCCTCGAAAGTCAACCCTTCGAGGCCCTCGAGTTCGATGCCAATGGAGTCATCGTTGCATTGGGCGCGACCCCGGTAGCACGACTGCCCTGCGTGCCAGGCGCGCTGATCGCAGTCGACAAATTGCCATAGCTGGCCGCCGCGCTCTATGAAAAAGTGCGACGACACCTGCAGTCCGCGAATACTCTGGAAGTAAGGGTGCGCGTCCCAGTCCAGCGTATTGGCAAACAGCTGCTGCACGGCACCCGTGCCATAGTGGCCGGGTGGCAGGCTGATGGAATGGACCACGACCAGGTCGATGCAGGCTCCTTCGGGACGCGGACCAAAATTAGGGGACGGTTGCCGATTGGCGTGCCTGTACCAGCCTCCGTCCCAAGGACCAGCTGCATCAGCCCGGTTCGTCATGCGTGTCGTTGTCGTTGGGGGCGGAGATGTTCAGCCGGGCAATGCGGTAGCGGATCTGGCGCAGGCTGATGCCCAGACGCGCTGCGGTGGCCGTGCGGTTGAAGCCGGACTCGCGCAGCGCGCGCACCAGTATGTCGCGCTCTTGCTGGTCGAGCCAGGCTTGAAGATCGTTGGGCAGCGTGGCGCAAGGCACGGGGCCTGCCCCGGCGATGGAGGGTAATTCGGCGGGGGTGTTTGAGGCAGCTGTGGTGGCACCTGGTGCGACGGTCGGGGGCCGGTAGCTGGCGGTATCGGACCCGGGTGCGGGGCACTCCACCTGCAGTTCATCCCCTTCGCTGAGTGCCACGGCGCGGTGCAGCAGATTCTCGAGTTCGCGCACGTTGCCCGTGAGTGGATGGCTGGCAATGGCGCCGAGCGCACGCTCGGTGAGCCTGGGCGGCGGATAACCCGATTCTTGCGCAATCCGGGCCAGCAATGCCGTGCAGAGCGCTGGCAGGTCTTCTCGGCGCTCCCTCAGGGGAGGGATGACGATTTCGATGACGTTGAGGCGGTAATAAAGATCCTGACGGAACCGGCCCGACTGTACGTCAGCGGCCAAGTCGCGGTGGGTGGCGCTGACGATGCGCACGTCCACTGTCTCCTCCTGGGTCGAGCCCAGGGGGCGCACGCTGCGCTCCTGGATGGCGCGCAGCAGCTTCGACTGCATCGCCAGGGGCAGGTCGCCGATTTCATCGAGAAACAACGTGCCGCCGCGCGCTGCCTGGAAATAACCGTCTCGATCCTGGTTGGCACCCGTGTACGAGCCTTTGCGGGCACCGAAAAACTCGGCTTCGAGCAGGTTCTCGGGAATGGCTCCGCAGTTGACGGCAACAAGCGGTCCATCGGCGCGCTGACTGCTGGCGTGCAGTGCCTGGGCCACCAGTTCCTTGCCCGTCCCGGACTCGCCGTGGATGAGCACGGGGGCCATGCTGCGGGCCACCTTGGCGATGCGTTGCTTGACGTTGCGGATGGCCTCGGATTCCCCGACCAGCCTGTTCAGTGCCGAGGCCGGCGCGCCGCCTGCTGCATCGTGCGTCGCGGTTGCTCGCGCCGATGGCGCGCGCGGCGCGCGTGGTGGAGGGACGCCGCCCGTCCCCTGAATGGCCGAGGCGACCACGGACCTGAATTGCTTGAGGTCCACCGGCTTGGTCAGGTAGTCGAATGCCCCCGATCGCAGGGCTTCGACGGCATTTTCCGCCGATCCGTAGGCGGTCATGACCACGCAGCGTTCGCGGCGCTGCTGGTCGCGCAGGTCTTGCAGCAGTTCCATGCCGTAGCCGTCCGGCAGGCGCATGTCGGTGATCACAGCGTCAAAGCGGTGGTCCCGGAGTTGCTGCCGCGCCTCTTCCACATTGGAGGCGGTTTCCACCCGGTAGCCCTCGCGCAACAGCGTGAGTTCGTAGAGGGTGCGCAGGTCGGGCTCGTCGTCCACGACGAGGATGGAGGCAGCAGGGGCGTTCATGGCTTGGTGAGCGGGTCAGACCACGATTGTGTCAAAGAGCGTGGCGGATTCGGATGGGCGCGTGTTGCGGCGGAAACCCACCGTGAAGGCGTTGCCGCCGGTTTGGCCGCGCCGCGTGGCCAGGATAAGCCGCTGGTAGCCGATGGATG
This sequence comes from Acidovorax delafieldii 2AN, assembly GCF_000175235.1. GTDB lineage: Bacteria > Pseudomonadota > Gammaproteobacteria > Burkholderiales > Burkholderiaceae_C > Acidovorax > Acidovorax delafieldii_B. The sequence continues at coordinate 7,127 of NZ_ACQT01000028.1, forward strand.
CGCCATGGCGCTGGCAGAGCTCGCGGCAGATATACAGGCCCAACCCGCTGGAGCGGCTTTCCGAGGAGAAAAAGGGCTCGAAAAGGTGCCGTTCCACCGATTTGTCCATGGGGGCGCCGTCGCTCCACACCTGCATGCTGATGAGGCCCGACGGATCGACCCGCGTGGTGACCGACAGCGAATCCTCTTCGTCGCCCTTGTAGCGCAACGCGTTGTCCAGCAGATTGAACAGCACGCGGCGCAGATGCTCGGAGTCGAATTCGACCTGGGCGCCAGGCGCCGTCAGCGAAATGGCGGCGCGCCGGCGTGCCGGGTCTTGGCGCTGCCAGTCGGCCCAGATCTGGGCCACGGTTTCGTCGAGCATCAGCGTGGAGGCAGGTGCGTGGCTGATCTGGTGCTGGACCCGGGCAATGTCGAGCACCTCCTCGGCGATGCGCGCCAGGCGGTCGGCGTTCTGCTGCACCATGTGCGCCAGCCGCTTTTGGCCTGGGTCGTGCAGGTCTTCCTCGAGCAGGGCATTGGCCTGCACGATTGCCGCGAGCGGGTTGCGGATCTCGTGCGCAACGGCGGCCGACATGCGGCCCATGGCGGCGAGTTTTTCCGTGCGCAACCGGGCTTCGAGTTCGCGCAGGTCGTGCAGGAACATCACGCACAGGCGTTCGACCGGGTCCTTGACGGACTCCGTGCGCGAAGCCGTGAGCCATGTGCGCACGTGCAGCCCAGTGGGGCTTTGGCCGGGGTGCAGAAGATCGGCATCGGCCGTGAGGGGGTGCTCCTGGCGAAACGTGCGCTGCGCCAGGGTCACCAGCGGTTCCCAGGCAGAGTCTCCGCGCAGGGCAAAGGGCGGTGCCAGCCCGGCAGGGCCGCCCAGCAGCAGCAGCGCGGCTGGGTTGGCAATGCGCACGATGTCCTCGGTGTCGATCACCAGCACACCGTCCGTGAGGTGCTCGATCACCAGCGCGTTCACCTGCGACTGCACTTTTGCGACCATCTGGCTTTGCCGGGCCAGTTGCTGCTCGCGTGCCAGCCGCACCGACAACTGGTGCACCAGGTAGGTGACGATGAAATAACCGGTGCCGGCCAGCGCGCTTTGCAGATAACGCTGGGCCTCATCGCCCGCACTGTGCAGGCCCTGCCACCACGCCCAGGCCAGCAGCAGCAGCGTGACGCCTGCCGTGGTGCCCAGCGCCAGGGTCAGCGTACCCAGCACCGCTGCCATCAGGATGGGCACGCCGAACAGCGGCGTGTAGTTCATGGCGCCAGGCTGCAGGAGCTGAAGGGCGCTGACCGCGAGCAGGTCTACGCCGATGAACGGCAGCCACTGCGGGCCTGCCGCGGGCGAAGGCGGTGCGGCGCCTGCCAGTGCGCGCACCGCCAGGGTGGCGGCCAGATAGGCTACGCACACCGCAAGGGCCGCGGGCTCGGGAATCACGTTGACGAACTGCCCCAGCCCCTGCAGAACCAGCAAGGCCAGCGCCACCATGACGCGGCCGGTGAGGAACCCGCGCCACAGGCGCACAAAGGGGGCGTCCGCCGCAGAAAAGGAGGTGGCGGGCTGAAACGGCATGGCGTCAGGCGCCGTTTTGGCGCCTGTGTTCTGCGCAGCAGTACGCCTGGTCTCCCAGCATCAGTGCCTCGGAGCGCGGGAAATGCACGCCGCAATGGTGGCAGGTGGCCATGGCCTGGGGCGCACCTGGTGTTCGGGGTTTTGCGTTTTCGCGGCGGGCGTCCGGTCCGGTGCTGCGGCCGCTGCGCCAGATGCCGATCACCACCGCGAGCACCACCATCAGTACAAGGTATTTCATGCGCTGCGGCCCAACACCACTTCCAGCACGAAGCGCGAGCCCACGTATGCCAGCAGCAAAAGCCCCGCGCCCGCATAGAGCATGCGCACGGCAATGCGGCCGCGCCAGCCAAAGCGCGAGCGGCCGATCAGCAGGGCCGCAAAAGTGAGCCATGAGAGCAGCGAGAACACCGCCTTGTGGTCCCAGCGGCCCGCATGGCCGTAGAGCACTTCGCCGAACAACCAGCCTGCCAGCAGGGTGGCCGTGAGCAGCACGAACCCGGCGGTGACGAAGCGGAAGGTCAGCCGTTCAAGGGTGAGCAGCGGAATGCCGTTCTGCGGGTCCTCTGCCTGGCGGATGTGGCGCTCGGCGCGCGTCATGAGCCAGGCATGCACCACGGCAGCCGCAAAAAGCCCGTAGCAGGCGATGCCCAGGGCCAGGTGAAGCGGCAGCCATGCCGATGCCGCCACATGCAGGGGCTGGCCCGGAAACAGCACGGCCAGAACTACCGCCAACGCGCCCAGTGCCGCGAGCATCCAGCGGGCCTGCAATTGGGGAAAGAGCTGGCGCTCGACGGCATACACCGTGAGCACGAGCCACGCCGTCATCGACAAGGCTGGCGCGAAGCCAAAGCGCGGAGCGCCGCCCCACAGTCCCCAGACCAGGGTGGTGGCATGCAGCAGCCAGGCCAGCAGCAGTGCGTTGCGTGCCCCGATCGCGTTCAGGCGGGCGGAAGCCATCGCGGGCACGGCGTATGCGGCGGCTGCGGCAAGGGCCAATAGCCAGCTGACAGGGGAAGCACTGGGTAAAATCATGGGTCACAGTTTAGCCTTTCGCCCCACCGCCAATGCCCTGGCGGGTCCGCGCGCCGCCGGCAGTCGCGGGCAATACCGGAATACCTCCTATGGCCTCCGCCCTTACCGACAAACTCACCCGCCTCGTTAAGGAGATGCGCGGCCAGGCCCGCATCACCGAGTCGAACGTGCAGGACATGCTGCGTGAAGTGCGCATGGCGCTGCTCGAGGCCGACGTGGCCCTGCCCGTGGTGCGCGACTTCATCGCCCGGGTGAAGGACAAGGCGCTGGGCCAGGAGGTGCTGGGATCGCTCAAGCCGGGGCAGACGCTGGTCAGCATCGTCAACCGCGAACTGGCCGCCACCATGGGCGAAGGCGTGGCCGACATCAACCTGGCTGCCCAGCCGCCCGCCGTTATCCTGATGGCAGGCTTGCAGGGCGCCGGCAAAACCACCACCACGGCCAAGCTGGCCAAGCACCTGATTGAAAAGCGCAGGAAGAAGGTGCTTACGGTGTCGGGCGACGTGTACCGCCCTGCGGCCATCGAGCAGCTCAAGACCGTGACCAGCCAGGCGGGCGCCGAGTGGTTTCCCAGCACGCCCGACCAGAAGCCGCACGACATCGCGGTGGCAGCGCTCGACTACGCGCGGAAGCACTATTTCGACGTGCTGCTGGTCGATACGGCCGGCCGTCTGGCCATTGACGAAGTGCTGATGCAGGAGATCAAGGACCTGCACGCCACCCTGAACCCGGTGGAGACGCTGTTCGTGGTCGATGCGATGCAGGGCCAGGACGCGATCAACACGGCCAAGGCCTTCAAGGAAGCCCTGCCTCTGACCGGCATCGTGCTGACCAAGCTTGACGGGGACTCGCGCGGTGGTGCCGCCCTGTCGGTGCGGCAGATCACGGGCGCGCCGATCAAGTTTGCGGGTGTCTCGGAAAAGCTCGATGGCCTGGAGGTGTTTGACGCCGAGCGCCACGCCGGCCGCATTCTGGGCATGGGCGATATCGTGGCGCTGGTCGAGCAGGTCACCGCCGGGGTCGACATCGAGGCGGCCCAGAAACTGGCCGCCAAGGTCAAGAGTGGCGACGGCTTCGACCTCAACGATTTTCTGGCGCAGATCCAGCAGATGAAGCAGATGGGCGGCCTCTCAAGCCTGATGGACAAGTTGCCGTCGCACCTCACGGCCAAGGCGGGCGCGGTCGACATGGACAAGGCAGAAAAAGACATCAAGCGCAAGGAAGGCATCATCCAGAGCATGACGCCGCTGGAGCGCCGCAAGCCCGAGCTCATCAAGGCCACACGCAAGAAGCGCATTGCCAACGGCGCCGGCGTGCATGTGCAGGAGGTGAACCGCCTGCTCAAGGAGTTCGAGCAGATGCAGGGCATGATGAAGAAGATGAAGGGTGGCGGCCTCATGAAGCTCATGAAGAAGATGGGCGGCATGAAGGGCATGGGCGGCGGCATGCCCAAGATGCCTTTTTGAGGGAATAGGTCTGTTTTTGGCTGCATGTGCAATATGGTTCTACGTTCTTCGCTATCAAAAAAAGAGTAAAGCCGGCGTGAATGCCGGCTTTTTTCATGGGTCCAACGGCCCGATGGCAGGCGGTGGGGCCGGTGGGTTCACGCTGGCTACCAGCCCGCAGGGCGGGCCAGCCCGCTGGCGTGCAGCCAGGCCCGGCGCAACACGGGCGGCGACCATGACTCTTCAGGGATCAGCAGCAACTGTTGCGCGCGCAATGCCTTGCCCAGCGCGATCTGGCTGGTGAGCACGGCCAGTGGGATCGCCAGCGCCAGCGGCAGGCCCACGGGCATCAGCCACAGCAGGGCACTGCGGTCGATGGCTGCAACACCTGCGACCAGCAGCGCGATCACGAGGCTCATGGGGGCCAACTGCCGCATCGCATGGCGCCATGGAACGGCGTGGGCTTCTCGCGGAGGCGATTTCCACGCGAGCGGGAGGCCGGTGAGTGCCACGAGCACGAACAGGGAGTGCGCCAGCATGCGCACGGGGGCCTGCAGGATCGCCATGGTGCTTTCGAGCGCTACGCTCTTGAGCAACCGCACCCCTCCGCCGTATTCGCCCTGCTCGCCCCGCATGAAGACGGCGGCCACGCCCAGCAGGCGGGGCAGGAACAGCATGCACAGCGTCCACGCCCACAAGGTCCACAGTTCTCCGGGCAGGATGTGCCAGTCGGACACCATCCGCGCACCCGACAGCCACAGCGCGGTGCCGATGGCAAGAAATGCCAGCCACAGCGGGGCTGACAGATAGGCCATGGCGCCGGTCGCGAACATGGACCGGTGCACGGCATGGATGCCGGGCTCTGCCACCAGGCGCGCGTTCTGCAGATTGCCCTGGCACCAGCGTCGGTCGCGCTGCAGTTCGGCCAGCAGGTCGGGCGGCTGTTGCTCGTAGCTGCCGACGAGATCGGCCACCAGCCACACGTGGTAGCCCGCACGGCGCATCAGCGCGGCCTCGACAAAATCGTGCGACATGATGCCGCCCGCCAGGCCGCCCTTGCCAGGGATGGGGGCCAGGGCGCAATGCTGCATGAACGGCGCCACGCGAATGATGGCGTTGTGGCCCCAGTAGTGCGATTCGCCCAGTTGCCAGAACTGCATGCCCAGCGTGAACAGGCGGCCCGTGACGCGAGACGCGAACTGCTGCGCGCGCGCGTGCAGCGTGACGTGGCCGATCGCCTGGGTGGCCGTCTGGATGATGCCGGCCGTGGGGTTGGCCTCCATGAGCTTGGCCATGGAGACGATGCAGTCGCCGCTCATCACGCTGTCGGCGTCCAGCACCACCATGTAGCGGTAGTCGCGCCCCCAGCGGCGGCAAAAATCTGCCACGTTGCCCGCCTTGCGGTGCGTGCGGCGCTTGCGCAGGCGGTAGTGCACCTGCACCTGGGGTTGCCGGCTGTGCTGCGCCAGCGCGGTGCGCAGGCCTTCCCATGCGGCACGCTCGGCCTGTGTGATCGCGGGGTCGTAGCTGTCGGACAGCACGAACACGTCGAAGGTGGCGCCATGGCCGGTGGACGCCAGGGATTCGCACGTGGCGTGCAACCCTGCAAACACGGTGGCGACGTCCTCATTGCAGATCGGCATGATGACGGCGGCGCGCACATCGGCATGGAGTTCGTGCTCCAGCACGCTGCGGGCCGAGAGCGCATGGCGATCGCCCCGCAGCATCACCCAGAACCCCATCAGCCCCGTCAGGAAGCCTGTCACCACCCAGGCCGACAGCAATGCGAACAGTGCAAGGTGCGCGCGCCCCAGCCAGGCGTCTTCGTAGGCGGGCTGTACGCCGGCGAAGAGGTAGCTCGCCAGCGCCGTGGTGAAAAGGGTCAACGCCACCAGCGTCCAGCGGCGATGCTGTGCGGCACGTTGCCAAGTCGTGGGCCCCGTCTGCACGCCCTTGGCGAGGCCGGGTCCGTCGCCCTTCCTCGGCCCCGACACGAAGCCCCGCAGGGCTGCGGCCACGCTGTTCCAGAACCCGCGCCACGGCACCGGGGCCATGGAGCCCCGGTGGATAGGCGGCGCAGTGACGGCGTGGGGGTGGCGCTCTTCCCGCAGCGTGCTGCGCAGCGCTGTGTGCCCGCCCCGCACACTGGCGCTTGCCGAGGCCGAAGGGGTGCCAAAACGCGCGCGGTGAAGTCGATGGCCTACTCGGGAAGAAGGATGTGCGTCCATGTTTCACTCACTGCGTGGTTGTCGTGTTGAAGAAAGGCGCGCAGCTCGATCGGCCGATCGGGTCTCAGGCGCTGTACGCGCAAGGTCATGCGCCATTGGCCGGTGGCCGGGTTGCGGTAGGTATTGCTCTCCAGCACCTTGCCGTTGGCATCGCTGCTGACCACGGCTGTCACGGGGGTGTCGGGGGCCAGGCCCTGGAGAGCGGGGCCGTCAAAATCAATGACAAATTGGACCTGCTGACGCAGCGCCGCAGCGCTCAGCTTTGAGTACCCGAAGCCGCGCCGTGACTGGGTGACCCAGGCGCTTGGCGGGCGCTGCTGCTCGTTGCCCTGCCAGCTCAGTTCGTACGCAAATTCGAGGGGCTGACCGGGCGCCGGCATGCGGGCCGGCACCCAATAGGCCACCACGTTGTCGTGCGTTTCGTCGGGGGTGTTGAGCTGCACCAGCTCTACGCGGCCATCCCCCCAGTCGTGCAGCGGGCGGACCCAGGCGCTCGGGCGGCGTTCATAGCGGGCCTCGACGTCTTCGTAGCTGGACCATTGGCGGTCGCGCTGCATCAGGCCGAAGCCTTTGGGGTTTCGTGTGGTGAACGAAGTCACCAAGGTCTGGGCGGGGTTCTGCAGGGGGCGCCAGAGCCATTCACCCTCTCCGGTGGCCACCATCAGGCCGTCGGAATCGTGCACTTCCGGGCGAAAGTCATCCTTGCGGGGTTGGTTCTCGCCAAAGAAGAACATGCTGGTGAGAGGCGCCACCCCTAAGGTCGCGATGGGCTTGCCGGCATGGGTGCGCACAAACACCCGGCTTCGCACCGTGGTGGTGGTCTGGCCCCCGGGCTGGATGTCGAACCGATAGGCACCTGTCGCCCGGGGCGAATCCATGAGCGCGTACACCGTGACGGCGCTCGCCGCCGGTGCGGGCTTCACCAGCCAGAATTCGGTGAAACGCGGGAACTCTTCGCCCGCGCCGCCCACGGTGTCGATGGCCAGGCCGCGGGCCGACAGGCCGTATTGCTGGCCTTTGCCCAGGGCGCGGAAATAGCTTGCACCCTGAAAGACCACCAACTCGTCCTTGTAGGCGCTCGAGTTGAGGTGGTTGTGCAGCCGAAAGCCCGCAAAGCCCAGGTCGCCCCAGGCCTGCGGTTGAACCTGGTTCTTGCCGTAGTCGAAGTCGGCCCGGCTGTAGCCGATGTGGCGGAATCCCTGGGGGGTGACCTCGTTGATCAGCACCGGCTCTTTCTGGTACAGCCCCAGGTGGAAGAACATGGCTTCGAAGGGCAGGTTCTCGGCGCGCCACAAGGCCCGGTCGGGCCGCCAGCGGATGTCGCGCACCTGGTCGTAGTTGAGCCGTGCCAGGTCGGGTGGCAGCCTGTCGCCCGTTGCGCGGTAGGGCTGGTCTGCACGCTCGCGGGCCAAGCGCGTCACGCTCTCGAAATCGAAGCCCTGCGACCGGGCCTGCGGCACGCCAGCCAGCAGGGCGGCTGCCAGTGCTGCGGCCGGCATGGCTCGGTGCCTGCGAGGCCGTGAAAGAGGGAGAAGGACAGGGTGCATGCCGGCAATAGGGCAAACCCTGTGCCAGCGTCAGAAAGTCTTTTTAAATCAACTACTTGCCTTGCTTACCCCATGTAAGAAGTTGTGCGATGCCCGTTGCGGCGCACCCATAACGGATTTTTGTCGCCAATCGGCGACAGCGTAGAAAGCGAAAGCAAAAAAGTACCGATGAATCAATGACTTAGTCGTGTCGCTCTGGTGCGACATCGTCGATGTCGGCGGTATCGCTCTTGAAGTGGCCCGGAGTGAGCGCGTGTTTCTGCAAGAGTCGGTAGAACTCGGTGCGGTTTCTCTGCGCCAGTCGGGCTGCATCGGCCACGTTGCCATCGGTCATCTTGAGCAAGTCCACGAGGTAGGCTCGTTCAAAGCGCTGGCGCGCCTCCGACAGGCTCAGAACCTGCGTGGAGGGCGTGCGCAGCGCGCGCTGCACCAGGGTCAGGGGCACCAAGGGCGTGGTCGACAGCGCGCAGACCTGCTCCACCACATTGAAAAGCTGGCGCACGTTGCCGGGCCATGCCGCCGTGGTCAGCGCCTTGAGTGCCTCGGGCGCGAAGCCGGACACCCGCTTGTCGTATTTGCGGGCAAGTTTGTCGAGGAAGTGATTGGCCAGCAGCGCGATGTCCTCGCGCCGGTCCGCGAGCGCGGGCAGCGTGAGCGTCACCACATTCAGGCGGTAGTACAGGTCTTCTCGGAACTGGGCCGCCGCCATGGCGGCCTCCAGGTCGCGGTGAGTGGCCGAGATGATGCGCACGTCGATGGGGGTTGACTGGCTGGCGCCCACGGGGCGCACGGAGCGCTCCTGCAGCACCCGCAGCAGCTTGACCTGCAGGGCAGGCGGCATGTCGCCGATCTCGTCCAGCAGCAGCGTGCCTCCCTCGGCTGCCTGGAAAAGCCCCTTGTGGTTGCTCACTGCATCGGTGAACGCCCCCTTCATGTGGCCGAACAGTTCCGACTCCAGCAACGCCTCGGGAATGGCTCCGCAATTCACGGCAACGAAGGGCCGGTGGGCTCGGGGGCTGGCACGGTGGATGGCCTGCGCCAGCAATTCCTTGCCCGAGCCGCTGTCACCCAGCAGCAGTACGCTCGCGTCGGACTGGGCCACCATGTAAGCCTCGGCCAGCAGGTCGGTCATGCGGCTGGATCGGCTCACGATGTCGGCACGCCACGCCTCGTGCGCATGGGCGTGCGTCGCGGCAGGTGCGCTCAAGGCCAGTGCCTGCGCAATCTTGGCGAGCAGTTCCTTGCCATCGTAAGGCTTGGTGAGGTAGGTGAAGACGCCGCGCGATGTGGCTTCGACCGCATCCGGAATGGTGCCATGTGCGGTGAGCAGAATGACGGGCAGTGACGGGTGCCGCGCCCGCACCTCGTCGAACAGTGCCAGACCATTGCGCCCAGGAAGGCGAACGTCGCTCAGCACGAGCTGAGGCCTTGCCGTATCGAGTTGGGCCAGGGCCGCTTCGGCGGAGCCCACGGCCACCACTTCGTGGCCGGCAGCCTGCAGGCGCAGCGAGAGCAGCCTCAACATGTCGGTATCGTCGTCCACCACCAGGATGCGGGCGGGCTGCGATGGGCGGGCAGGGTTGGATGCGGGCATGTCGGTGCAGCAGATCAGGGTGGAGGGTGGGTGCTGTTGCCGTTGGAGGAGGCGGGTGCCGCCGGCGGTGATGGGAGGGGGCGCGTGGCAAGGCTGCGTTCGATGGTGCGCACGGCTTCGATGCGTTCGTTGAGCTGGTCGCTGCGTCGCTGGGCGTCGCGCAACTGCTGGGCCTGGCGCTCTTGCTGCTCTTCGAGGCGGCGTTGCTGTAGCAGGCGCGCCTCCATCAACCGTGCCAAGGAATGCAAAGGCTGGGCAGCGGGCGCGTTGTTGCCCAGCGTCCGCTGCACCAGGCCCAGGGCGCGTGCCGTGTCCACCGGCTGTCGGCTTTGGGCCAGGGCGATGGCGAGCAGCAGCGGTGCTTCATCGGAGGCATCTTCTGCTTCGCTCAGTCGGGCGATTTCGCGGGCCAGTTCGGGTGGCGCCAGGCGCAGCAACCGGTCGGTCTGGGCGAGCAGTTGTTGGATCGGCTGGCCGTCCTCGGGTGCGGTGGGCGGGCATTGCGCGGAGGTCGGAGCCTCTGGATCCGTAGGGGCCTGCGCCTCGGGTGGCACAGGTACGACCGGCGCAGGGGCGGGGGGGGCCGCGCAGCCTGTCAGCAGCAATGCGGCGGCTAGACCCGCAATGCGGTCGGCGGGTGGCAAGCGCATGAGAAGAATGCGTGCCAGACGTGGGTGGCGATCAGGCTGCATGTGGCAGCTCCACGCGAAACAGGGTGTCCACGTCATCTTCCACCAGGCGTACCTGACCGCCATGGGCCACCATATATTCGTGCACGATGGAAAGACCAATGCCCGTGCCGCGCACCCCGCTGTCGGGCTGGTGTACTCCGCGGTAAAAGGGTTCAAAGATGCGGCTGCGGTCTTCCACGGCAACGCCTGGCCCCTGGTCGGAGATGTCGACGCGCACAAGGCCCGGCTGGCGCGAGAGGGTCAGCCGCACCGTGCCCTCCCGAGGAGAGAAGCGGATGGCGTTGGACAGCAGGTTGCTGACGGCAGAGGTGATCTTTTCGGCATCAATGGGCAGGGATACAGAAGGCCCTTCCACCACCACGCGCAGGCTCTTGGCCTGCCACTGAAGGCGCTGGGCTTCGACCTGGGCCTCAAGGAGGGCCAGCAGGTCGGTTTCCTCACGCTGCAGGCGACGCGCTTCGAAGGCCGCCGCATTGAAGCGCAGCAAGGCCTCGATTTCTGCCTGCAGCACAAGGGTGTTGTGGTGGAGTATCTGTGCGACTTCGCGCTGGCCAGGGGCGAGCGGGCCAGTCACCTCGTCCTGCAGCAGTGCAACGCCTTCACGCAGCGCCGCCAGCGGCGTCTTGAGTTCATGTGAAACATGGCGCAGAAATCGTGCCTTGTCGGCGTCGAGTTCAAGCAACCGCAGGCGCAGCCAGTCGAGTTGCTGCCCCACGCGGCGCACATCTTCAGGGCCCGAGATGGCAACGGGCTGGTCGAGCTGGTTTTCCCCAAGCCGGCGGATGGTTCCTTCGATCCGCTTGAGAGGGCGGCCCAGCCAGACGCCCAGCGCCAACGCCAATGCCAGGGCCAGCGCAATGACGCCCACCACTTGGTGCGTCACGTTGCGGCGGCTGCTTTCCAGCTGGTCCTGCAGGGCCTGGTTGCGCTGTGCGTTGACGTTCCGCATCGATTGCACGATGCCCGTGTGCAGGGAGTCCAGGGCTCCGAATTCTTCTGCCACCAGACGCTCATTGTCGAGCGCGCGTTCCGGCGGTGCGTCGAGCAGGGCCTGGACGGCTTTCAGGTGCTGCTGCCACTCGGCCGCCTGCGCATCCGCAAGCCCATGGGCCCGGAGCCGCTCGAGAACCGCCGCGGCCTCGATGGACATCTCGTCAAAGCTTCGGCGCAGGGTGGCATCGCGCAGCACCAGCGATTGCCGCGCAGCGCGCTCCAGCGCCTGCCCGCGCTGGTAGAGCCCCTGGGCTGCGGCGTTCAGCGCGGACGCCTCCTCGCTGCCTTGGCGGCTCAGCACCATGAGCTGCTCAAGCGTATAGAGGGCCCTCAGTGAGCTGATGCCCTGCAGGCAGGCGATGAGCACGAAGGCAAGCAACAGGAGCTGCTGGAACGAAAGTCCCTGCAGGGGCCCATCGGCCTTGGCGCTGTTGCGGTTTGTGCTTCGGAGCATGGCCACGCGTAACGGCCGGCTGCCTCAGCCCGCCGCGGCTGTTTCGTTCGTGAGCACCTTGCCGCGCAGGGTATAGGCCTTGGCCTCGGTGATGGTCACATCCACCATTTGCCCCACCAGGCGGGGCTGGCCTACAAAGTTGACCACGCGGTTGCACTCGGTGCGGCCCATCAGCTCGGTGGAGTCGCGCTTGGAGGCGCCTTCCACCAGAATGCGCTGCACCGTGCCCACGCGGCTTTCGCTGATGGACTTGATGTTGGCGTTGATGACGCTTTGCAGGTGCTGCAGGCGGCGCAGCTTCACGTCGTGCGGTGTGTCGTCGTGCAGGCCTGCCGCGGGCGTGCCTGGGCGGGGGCTGAAGATGAAGCTGAAGCTGTTGTCGAAGTGGATGTCGTCGATGAGCTTCATCATCTTGTTGAAGTCGTCTTCCGACTCGCCGGGGAAGCCCACGATGAAGTCGCTGCTCATGGCCAGGTCGGGGCGGATGGCGCGCAGCTTGCGCACCGTGCTCTTGTATTCCATGGCGGTGTAACCGCGCTTCATGGCCATCAGGATGCGGTCGCTGCCGTGCTGCACGGGCAGGTGCAAATGGCTGGCCAGCTTGGGCAGCTTGACGTAGGCCTCGATCAGCCGGGGTGTGAACTCGTTGGGGTGGCTGGTGGTGTAGCGAATGCGCTCAATGCCCGGAATGTCCGACACGTATTCCAGCAGCAGCGCAAAGTCGGCAATCTCGGTCGTGCCGCCCATCTTGCCCAGGTAGGCGTTCACGTTCTGGCCTAGCAGTGTGATTTCCTTCACGCCCTGGTCGGCCAGGCCCGCCACTTCTACCAGCACGTCGTCAAATGGGCGGCTCACTTCCTCGCCGCGGGTGTAGGGCACCACGCAGTAGCTGCAGTATTTGCTGCAGCCTTCCATGATCGATACAAAAGCTGATGCACCTTCTACACGGGCAGGCGGCAGGTGGTCGAACTTCTCGATCTCGGGGAAGCTGATGTCCACCTGCGGCTTGTCCATGCGCTCGCGCTGGTTCAGCATCTCGGGCAGCCGGTGCAGAGTCTGCGGGCCGAACACCACGTCCACATACGGGGCGCGCTTGATGATCTCGGCGCCTTCCTGGCTGGCCACGCAGCCCCCCACGCCAATCTTCACGCCGCGTGCCTTCAGGTGTTTGATGCGGCCCAGGTCGCTGAAGACTTTCTCTTGCGCCTTCTCACGCACCGAGCAGGTGTTGAACAGGATGAGGTCGGCTTCGTCGACGTTCTGCGTGGGCTCGTAGCCCTGGGCCGCGCCCAGCACGTCCACCATCTTGTCCGAGTCGTACTCGTTCATCTGGCAGCCGAAGGTTTTGATGAAGACTTTTTTGGCCATGGCAATTTCGCAAATAGCAAACGAACACCGCTGCCAGCAAGGCGCGGAGAGGGTGAATTTCGCAGGGCGCAGCCGCACGGGCGACGCCGGTGCGTGTTACTTCAGAACGGCGCCCGAGCCGGTCGTGATGTTGGTGGTGATGGTGTCGCTGCCCTTGCGCGGCTGGGCGGCCTCAGCTTCGGTCAGGATCCAGGCGGCGTGCAGCAGGCCGGTGCTGGGTTCAAGCACGTAATTGACCTGGAATGTCTGGCCCAGCACCGTGTGGGCCATGACCAACGCGTTTTGAGGGCTGAACAATCGCATGCCAGGCGCCATGCGGATAGCCTGGCCGTTGAGCGAAGCTTGCGTGGTGCTGGCGATGGTGAGTGTTCCGCGCAGTGCCGCCTCGGGAAACGGGCGGTTCAGACCCAATCCAGCCGATACCTGGGCTGCCACTGGCAGGACAGCCAGCAGTGCAGTGCAGGCGAGGGCGGCCAGCGCCGCGTGTCGCAGATGGTGCAGGCCAGTAGAACGAGAGGTGGTGCAGCGGTTCATGGTTTACATCCAGGGGCTGAGGGTGCGATTTTAGAGGAGAGCCGCCGCGGACCACGATCGGCAAGCGGAGCCCAAAAGAAAAAACCCACAGTGAGTTTCCGCACTGTGGGTTTTGATTTGGTGGTGGTAGGTGGACTTGAACCACCGACATCAGCATTATGAATGCTGCGCTCTAACCAACTGAGCTATACCACCGTTAAACCAAAATTATAGAACAAAAATTACTGGTGTGTGAAGTGGGCTGGGCGTTTATTCACAAATGCATCCATGCCTTCCTTCTGGTCCTGGGTGGCAAACAGCGAGTGGAACAGGCGGCGTTCGAACATCACGCCATCCGACAGCGTGCCTTCGAAGGCACGGTTGACGGACTCCTTGGCGGCCATCACGGCGATCTGCGAGAAGCCCGCAATGACGATGGCAGCACCCAGTGCCTCGTCCATGAGCTTGGCATAGGGCACCACGCGGCTGACCAGACCTGCCCGCTCGGCCTCGGTGGCGTCCATCATGCGGCCCGTGAGCGCCATGTCCATGGCCTTGGCTTTGCCCACCGCACGGGGCAGGCGCTGCGTACCCCCGGCGCCAGGGATCACGCCCAGCTTGATCTCGGGTTGGCCAAACTTCGCGTTGTCGGCTGCGATGATGAAGTCGCACATCATGGCGAGCTCGCAGCCGCCGCCGAGCGCGAAGCCGCTCACGGCAGCGATCACGGGCTTGCGGATGGAGCGGATCTGTTCCCAGTTGCGTGTGATGTAGTCGCCCTTGTACGCGTCGGCAAAGCTGTACTTGGCCATCGCGCCGATGTCGGCGCCGGCGGCAAAGGCTTTTTCGCTGCCGGTGAGGATCACGCAGCCAATGCGCTCGTCGGCATCGAAGGCCTTGAGGGCCTCGCCCAGCTCGTTCATGAGCTGGTCGTTCAGGGCGTTGAGTTGCTTGGGGCGGTTGAGCGTGATGACGCCGACTTTGTCCGCTTCGGTGCGAACCTCGATGGTTTCGTAAGCCATGAAATCTCCTGGGTTTATGGTTTGTTCAGACAACCTGAAGACTATACCGAAGCATGCGGCCGGGCCGCTGGCGCAGCTCGCTCACGAGAGCCAGCGCGCCAGCGCGGGGCTGTCGGTTGCCGTGAGGCCGATGGTGTCGGGCACGGTAGCGGGGGCCTTTCGGCCGCGTTTGGCGCTGGGCGGGGCTTTGTCCGTTGCGGCTGGCGGAAGCACCAGCGGCAGGTGCAGCAGGCGGCCATCGCGGGCTACCACGGCGACGGCCTGCGTGGCCGAGCCTGCGTAGAAGGTGACATCTTCGAGTCGGGTGATGCGCCAGCCCTGGCCCTGTATGACCAAGCCCAGCCATTCGTCACCTGCGGCCATCCCTGCCATTTCTGCCGGGCCGCCACGCAACACGGTTTTGATCTGGACGCTGTGCGTTTCGGTCGCTCGCAGGCCCAGGCGCTGCGCCAGTTGAGGTTGCTCGGGCTTGAGCGCCACGCCGTGGGCTGCCAGCAGTTCGGCCAGGGGCAGCTCGCCGGTGCTGTGGACCCACTGGTCGATTTCAGTGTCGAATGGCCGGCCCGCCAAAGCGAGCAGCACAGTGCGCAGGTCGGACTCGGTCATGGGGCCGCCGGCGCAACGCTTCCAGAGCGCGCGCATGACATCGTCCAGCGTCGTCTGGCCCTCGCGGCGCAGCGTGAGGTCCATACACAGAGCCACCAGCGAGCCCTTGGTGTAATAGCTGACGGTGGTGTTGGGCGTGTTCTCGTCCTGGCGGTAGTACTTGACCCAGGCGTCGAAGCTGGCCTGTGCCACAGTCTGCACGGTACGCCCGGGGGTCTGCAGTACCTGGTTGGTAGCCTTGGCCAGGAGCTTGAGGTAGGTGGTGTCGTCGATGAGGCCCGCACGGCGCAGCAGCAGATCGTCGTAGTAGCTGGTGAATCCCTCGAAGAACCACAGCAATTGCGTGTAGTTTTCCTGCCCGTAGTCGTAGTGCGCAAACTCCGCCGGTCGCAAGCGCTTGACGTTCCAGGTGTGGAAGTACTCGTGGCTGATGAGCCCGAGCAGCGTGGTGTAGCCGTCGCTGGTGCGTGCTTCACCGTTGCGGGGGAGGTCGCGCCTGCCGCAGATGAGGGCCGTTGAATTGCGGTGCTCAAGCCCACCGTAGCCATCCTGCACGGCATTGAGCATGAACAGGTAGCTCGAAAAGGGGGGGCTGCCCTTGCCGTGCCAGAAACGGATGGCCGTTTCGCAGATCTTCTGCGCATCCGCCAGCAGCCGCTGGCCGTCAAACGAGGGGGCGGCGCCAGCCACGACGAAGCGATGGGGCACGCCGCCGGCGGCAAAGCTGCCGCTCCAGAAAGTGCCCATCTCCACAGGGCAATCCACCAGTTCGTCGTAGTCGGCGGCAACGTAGAGCCCGAAACCCGCCTTGTCGACGTCACGCGCCGGCAGGCCCGTGGCAACTGACCACTGGTCCGTTGCCGCTGTGCGCGCGATTTCGAGGGCATGGGGGGCATCTTCAAGCCCATGGACCCGCAGGCACATGCTGGTGCCATTGAAGAATCCGCGCGAGGCGTCGAGCCACGCGGTGCGCACCGAGTTGTCGTAGGCGCACACCTCATAGGTCACTACCAGGGGCTGGTTTGTGCGGCAAGTGGCTTGCCAGCGGTGCTTGTCAAGCTGCTTCAGGGCAACGGCGCGCCGGCCCTGCCGGGCGTCCAGCCGCTGCAGATTGCGGGCGAACTCGCGAACCAGGTAACTGCCGGGGATCCACACCGGAAGCGACAGCTCCTGCTGTGCCTGCGGGCACGCCACCGTGAGCGTGACGGTGAACAGGCGGGCGTGCAGGTCGGCGGGCTCCACGCGGTAGTGCACGGGGGCCGATGCGGCGGGAGTGCGAGCAAGGGGCATGGAAGAAGCGTTTGCGAGAGGCGGGCGAGCGGCGCCGGCACGCGCCACCCGCGGTTTCGGGCCGGCTTGCCGCCGGGTTTCAGTTGCTGCCGGCCTCGGCCAAGCGCTTCTCGACGTCCTGCGCGTTGATGGCGCCCGGTACCCGCGAGCCGTTGGCGAAGATCAGCGTCGGCGTGCCGGTGATCTTGTACTTCTTGCCGAACGCGAGGTTGCGCTGCACGGCGCTGGTGTCGCAACTGGCCGTGTTGGGCGTCTTGTCGCGCAGCATCAGGTCGTGCCAGGTGGCGGCGCGGTCCTTGGCGCACCAGATGTTGCGCGACTTCTCGGCAGAGTCAGGGCTGAGGATGGGGTAGAGAAACAGGTAGACGGTGATGTTGTCAACGTTCTGCAGGTCGCGCTCGAAACGCTTGCAGTACCCGCAGTTGGGGTCTTCGAACACGGCGACCTTGCGCTTGCCGTCGCCGCGAACGATGGTGAAGGCATCCTTCAGCGGCAGCGCGGAAAAGTCCACCGCCGTGAGTTTGTTGATGCGGTCTTCGGTCAGATTGCGGCGCGCCTTGGTATCGATCAGCTCGCCCTGGATCACGTAGTTGCCCTTGGCGTCGGTGTAGAAAAGGTCGGTGCCGATGCGCACTTCATACAGGCCCGGCATGGCTGTGGAGCGCACCTCGTCGATGTTCTCCATTTGCGGAATGCGTTCGGCCAGCGTCTTGCGGATGGCGGCTTCCTGGGCCGAGGCTGTAAAACTCAGGGCAAGTGCGGCCGCGGCCAGCAGGGTGGGCATCAATTTCATCGTGTTCTCATTCAGCATTCAGTGGTATCGCTGGGCAGCTTGCGTTGCCCATCGTGTTTCAGTGCGTCCCCATGGCTTGGCGAGCCATCCATTCCTTCAAGGGGCCACTGTGTTCGAAGCCCTTCATTCCCCAGTTGCGCAGCGCTTGCCATGGCCCTTCGGCCCGGGCAAAAAGCTGCTGCAGGCTGTCGGTAGCCAGCCCCATTGGAAGCATCGCCGCCTTGCGTTCGCGCTCGTAGCTGCGCAACAGCCGCAGGTCGGCCACGCTGCGCCAATAGTCGCGTCCGTGCAGCACGCGGGCCAGCACCTGTGCATCGGCCAGCCCCATGTTCAGGCCCTGGCCGGCCAGCGGGTGCACGTTGTGCGCCGCGTCGCCGGCCAGTACCCAGCTGCGCGGCTGGGTGCCCTGGGGCGGCAGCGCACCGCACCAGCGGCTGGCGCGGGCCTGTTGCAAGGCCCAGGCAGCGCGTTCGCCCTGCAACTGCAGTGCACCCAGTGTGCCCTGGCTGGCAGCTTCGAGGCGCTGGACGAACGCTTGCGGCTCCAGCGCCAGCAACGACGGTACCTGCTCCTGGGGAACAGACCACACCACGGCCACAGAGTTCCCCTGTGCACCGTCCAGCGGCAGAAATGCCAGGATGCCGTCGGGAAGGAACCACTGGTGGGCCACCTGGCCGTGAGGGCGCTCACACGTCAGCCGGGTGGCAATGGCGTGCTGGCCGTAGGGGGTGACCTCGAACTCGACCCCGAACTCGCTGCGGGTGCTGCTCGCGCGGCCTTCGCAGACCACGGTCAGGGCCGCAGGCACGGGTTCGGAGACCAATTCCACCTGCGGTTGGTAGCGCACGGCCTCTGCAAGGCGGGCTTCCAGCGCAGGCACATCCACGATCCACGCCAGGGCGTCGACACCTTGCGTGGCGGCATCAAAGTGCACGGCTCCGCCCTGATCGCCAAACACCTTCATCTGCGCGACCGGTGTGGCATGGACGGCGTCGGGCCAGCTGCGCAGCGAATCCAGCAACTCGCGTGATGCTGCGTTCAGGGCATAGGCCCGCACGTCGGTCTGTGAACCGGCTTGCAAGGCTTGCGAAGAGGCCGTGGGGGAGGGCGCCGCCACCAGGGCGACGCGCAGCCGTTCGCGCGCCAGCAGCAGGGCCAGCGTGCGGCCCACCACGCCGGCACCACGGATACAGATGTCAAAGGTTTTCGCCATGGCGGCATTGTAGGAGCGCGCCCACCGGCGGGCTGCAAGGCAGAATCGCCCCTCCGGCCGAAGGTGCCGCTGACTGGAGTTTCTGGCGTGACCGCTCTTCCTGGTTCCGATCTTTCGGGCGCGATCTCGCGCCTGTTCGTCTACCCCGTCAAATCCTGCGCAGGCATCGAGGTGCAGGAGGCGCTGCTCACCGAGACAGGGCTCGCCCTGGACCGCGCCTGGATGGTGGTCGACGCGCAGGGCGTGTTCCTCACCCAGCGCACCCTGCCGCGCATGGCGCTCATCCGCCCGCAGCTCGTGGGCGGTGAACTGGTCTTGGCAGCGCCCGGCATGCCGCCGCTACACGTGGCCCTGGGCGCGGCGCAAGACCTCGCCAAGTCACACACCCCTGCCACCGCCACGGTCTGGCGCGACACGGTTCCCGCCTGGGACGTCGGTGCTGCTGCAGCGCAATGGTTCGGCGATTTCCTGGGGCAGCCCTGTCGTCTGGTGCGCTTCGATCCGGCCCATCGCCGCCTGTCGAGCATGGACTGGACCGCCGGGGTCGAGGCACCGAACCAGTTCGCCGACGGCTTTGCGCTGCTGCTGGCCAGCGAGGCATCTCTGGCCGAGCTGAACGCGCGCCTGGTGGCCGCCGGGCAGGCGCCGGTGGGCATGGAGCGCTTTCGCCCCAACGTCGTGCTGGCGGGGCTGGAGGCGCATGACGAGGACCGCGTGGACATGGTACGTGTAGACGTCGGCTCGGGGCTGGCGCACCTGCAGCCCGTGAAACCCTGCGCGCGCTGTCCCATTCCCAATATCGATCCAGTCACGGCCGACTGCAGCACCGCGGTGACCGACGCTCTGCAGGCGTACCGGCAAGACCCGCGCGTCGGTGGCGCCGTCACCTTTGGCATGAATGCCATCGTGCGCCAGGGGGTGGGCTGCGTGCTGCGGGTGGGACAACCCGTTGCCGCGGATGTGCTGTTCGCGTGAGCTGCGCGGGCCCGCCGGGAGGGATGGACGTCCAGCCCCGTAAAATCAACGGTTTGTCTCCAGAACACCAGAAAGCCCTGCCATGAGCCTCCAATGCGGCATCGTGGGCCTGCCCAACGTCGGCAAGTCCACCCTCTTCAACGCGCTGACCAAGGCCGGCATTGCCGCCGAGAACTATCCCTTCTGCACCATCGAGCCCAACGTGGGCGTGGTGGAAGTGCCCGATCCGCGCCTCAAGCAGCTGGCCGAGATCATCTCGCCCGAGCGCATCGTTCCTGCCAT
Source organism: Acidovorax delafieldii 2AN (assembly GCF_000175235.1). Lineage (GTDB taxonomy): Bacteria > Pseudomonadota > Gammaproteobacteria > Burkholderiales > Burkholderiaceae_C > Acidovorax > Acidovorax delafieldii_B. The sequence goes on from NZ_ACQT01000028.1 coordinate 26,741, forward strand.
CGTCGAGTTCGTCGACATTGCCGGCCTCGTGGCGGGCGCCAGCCAGGGCGAGGGCCTGGGCAACCAGTTCCTGGCCCACATCCGCGAAACCGATGCCATCGTGAACGTGGTGCGCTGCTTTGAAGACGACAACGTGATCCACGTGGCCGGCCGCGTCGACCCGATCGCAGACATCGAGGTCATCCAGACCGAGCTGTGCCTGGCCGACATGGGTACCGTGGACAAGGCGCTCAACCGCTACACCAAGGCCGCCAAGTCGGGCAACGACAAGGACGCCGCCAAGCTGGTGGCGCTGCTCACGCGCATCCAGGCTGCGCTCAACGAAGGCAAACCTGCTCGCTCGGTGGAGATCACCAAGGAAGAGCAGCCCCTGCTCAAGTCGCTGTGCCTCATCACCGCCAAGCCGGCCATGTTCGTCGGCAACGTGAGCGAGGACGGTTTCGAGAACAACCCCTTCCTCGACCGCTTGAAGGACTACGCCGCCAGCCAGAATGCCCCCGTGGTGGCCATTTGCGCCAAGATGGAAGCCGAGATGGCCGAGATGAGCGACGAAGACCGCGACATGTTCCTGGCCGAGATGGGCCAGAGCGAGCCCGGCCTGGCGCGCCTGATCCGTGGCGCCTTCAAGCTGCTGGGCCTGCAGACCTACTTCACCGCGGGCGTGAAGGAAGTGCGCGCCTGGACCATCCACATCGGCGACACCGCACCGCAGGCCGCAGGCGTGATCCACGGCGACTTCGAGCGTGGCTTCATCCGCGCGCAGACCATTTCGTTCGACGACTTCATCGCCTACAAGGGCGAGCAGGGCGCCAAAGACGCAGGCAAGATGCGCGCGGAAGGCAAGGAATATGTGGTCAAGGATGGCGATGTCCTGAACTTCCTGTTCAACGTCTGACCGCAACCGGGGGCCGTTGCGTCCCGTGCCGCAGTCCAGGTCCCTGCAACGCCCGGCGCTGCAGGGATTTTTTTCTGGTTCCAGGGGCTACCGTGCCTGCACGGCTTCCTCCAATCAACTCCACCGCCCACACCATGTCTCCCGGAATTGCCTACGCCGCCCTTGCCTATATCGCCTGGGGCTTGTTTCCGCTGTATTTCCGCCAGGTGGCCCATGTGCCGGCGCTGGAAGTGGTGGTGCACCGCACCGTCTGGTCGCTGGCGTTCGTGCTGGTGGTTTTGGCTGTGCGCAGGCAATGGGGGTGGATGCGGGCGCTGTGGAGCCAGCCCCGGGTGCTGGGGGCGTTTGCGGCATCGGCGCTGCTGCTGTCGGGCAACTGGCTCACCTATGTCTGGGCGGTGCAGAACCACCATGTGGTGGATGCCAGTCTGGGCTATTTCATCCTGCCACTGGTGAATGTGGCACTGGGCTTTGTGTTCCTGCATGAGCGGCCCCGCCCGGGGCAGTGGCTGGCCGTGGCGTTGGCCGCGGGCGGGGTGCTGTGGCTGGCGGTGCAGGCCGGGAGCGTGCCATGGATCGCATTGGTGCTGGCCCTGAGCTTCGGTTTTTATGGGTTGATGCGCAAAGTGGCCACGCTGGGTGCACTGGAGGGCCTGACGCTGGAAACGATGATGCTGGCCCCCGTGGCTCTGGCAGTCCTGGGGGTCTGGTCGGCCCAGGGCCAGGGGGCGCTGGTGCAGGGCGATGCGTCCACCGTGGCGTGGCTGCTGGTGGCCGGACCGCTTACCGCCGTGCCGCTGCTGCTGTTTGCGGCGGGCGCGCGCCGGATTCCGCTGGCGACCATGGGCATCTTGCAATACATATCGCCCAGCCTGCAGTTCGCGCTGGGCATCTGGCTGTTCCACGAGCCATTCCAGCCGGCGCGCCTGCTGGGTTTCGTGCTGATCTGGGCGGCCCTGCTGGTGTACAGCGTGGAGGGTTGGCGGGCCCGCCAGGGTAGCGCTGCGGGCTGAGGCGGTGCACCACCCAAAATTTGAAGGGAAAAGTGCATGATGCGCTTGTCTGGTATGCGGAAGCAGCTATAAATTCAGGAGCGACTGGGTTGGCAGGCATCCGATGCGCCAACGCTTGCTGCGCACCGATGCCACCTTATGCCACCCTGGCTTGCCCAGGCAGCCGCAAGTGCGCCGCTGTGTCCGTCGCCAAACCGGGGCAGTCCAGGCAAGCGCGGGGCGTTGGATGACGAGGAGGGCGGCGGGCCCCGGGGGATGCACACTGCGGGCAGCGCCAGCCGGTGTGATGTGGCCTTCGGCCTGCGACCATTTGTGCGCCCGGCTTGACCAGAGTGGTTGACACGCATCAAGCAACGCCCACACTGGAGGCCACGCCGTCTTGTGCCCATCGCCCCACCCACCATGGCCGAAACCCTTGCCGCCCCACCCCCGCCGCCGTCCGATGCCGCCGTGGTGTTTCGGGCGCGCAACCTCGGCAAGACCTACCAGACGGGGGAAGTGCAGGTGCGCGCACTGCATGACGTCGACCTCGACATCGTGCGCGGCGAGTTCGTCGTGCTGCTGGGCGCCTCGGGCAGCGGCAAATCCACGCTGCTCAATATTCTGGGCGGGCTTGACGTGCCCACCAGCGGCGAGGTGCGCTTCGCCGACCATGCCCTCAGCGGTGCCAGCGAGAGCGAACTGACCGCCTACCGGCGCGAGCACGTGGGCTTCGTGTTCCAATTTTACAACCTGATCCCCAGCCTCACGGTGCGCGAAAACGTGGCGCTGGTCACGGACATCGCGCCCCACCCCATGCCCATCGACGAAGCGATCGGGCTGGTGGGGCTCACGCCGCGCCAGCACCACTTTCCGGCGCAGCTGTCGGGCGGCGAGCAGCAGCGTGTGGCGATTGCGCGCGCCATCGTCAAGCGCCCCGATGTGCTGCTGTGCGACGAGCCCACGGGTGCGCTCGACTACCAGACCGGCAAGATGGTGCTTGAGGTGATCGCCCGCATCAACGCTGAACTGGGCACCACCGCCGTGGTCATCACGCACAACGCGGCCATTGCCGCCATGGCCGACCGCGTGGTCTACCTGGTGGACGGCACCATCCAGCGCATCGAGCGCAATGCGCAGCGGCGCGCGCCTTCGGAGCTGTCGTGGTGATGCGGCACGCCCACCGGGTTTCTGCTGCGTGCCAGGCGTGGCCTGGCGGGGGCGTGCGCTTTCGGGCGTTTCTGGCGCTGTGCCTGGGCGCAGCTGCATGGCTCAACCCTGGGCGGGGCACCGCTGCCGGGCACTGCGCGGCGCGGCGACGGCGGCCATGAAAGCCCTCGACCGCAAGCTGCTGCGCGACCTGCGCCGCATGTGGAGCCAAGCCCTCACCATCGCGCTGGTGGTGGCCAGCGGGCTGGGAGGCTTTGTCACCACATTGTCGGCGGTGGATTCGTTGGCGCTGGCGCGCGACCGGTTCTATGCAGAGGGCCACTTTGCCGATGCGTTCGCCACCGTCAAGCGCGCGCCGCTGGCGCTGGCCGATGTGCTGCGCGGCGTGCCCGGCGTGGCCGATGTGCAGGTGACGGTGGAGCAGGTGGTGCGTGTGGAGATCGCCGGAGTGGTTGACCCCATCGTGGGCCAGCTCATCGGCGTGGACCTGCGCCAGCCGCCGCGCATGAACCAGGTGCTGGTGCGCAGCGGGCGCGCCCTGGCCCCACCCGGCGCGGGCCAGGGCAGCAGCGATAGCGCCATCGATGCGCTCGTGTCCGAGGGCTTCGCGCGTGTGCGCGGCCTGCACCCGGGTGACGAGCTGACGGCGCTGGTCAATGGCAAGCGCCGGGCGCTGCGCATCGTGGGCACGGCGCTGTCGCCCGAATACATCTTCGCCGGCATGGCGGGCATGCCTGACCTGCGCGGCTTCGGGGTCTTCTGGGTGGACCGCGAGGCCCTGGCCGCCGCCTACGACATGCAGGGCGCCTTCAACC
>NZ_ACQT01000027.1 GCF_000175235.1 Acidovorax delafieldii 2AN
GTGGATGGCCACGCACCCGCGGGCAGCAAGTCCGCGCCCATGGCGTCGGCGCGCCCGGCCCCGGACTGCTGCGGCACGGCCAGTGCTGGTTCCGCTGGGCGTTGCCTGGGTGGACCCGGGCATGCGCGGCGCGCGCCATGCTGGGGTGGTGTTCATTTGGGCTTGGCCCCGATGCCGGTGGCTTCGCCCACCTTCTGCACGTTCTTCTTGGTGTCGGACACCAGGGTATCGATCTGCAAGCGCATTTTTTCTGCCACCGTGAGCTTGGTGTAGCGGCGCTCGCCTTCGCGGCTGAGTTCCTTTTGCAGCGCAAACACCGACTGCGGGCGCGACAGCGGATCGAGCGCCATGCACCACTCCACCACCTCGATGAGGTTGTCGGAATACACGCCGCGCAGCTTGGTCAGCGCGAGCGAGAGGCGGTCCTTTTCGATGCGCTGGGGCGCTTCGTTGGGCGGAAAGCCCTGCATGCAGGCGTAGATGCAGGCGCCGATGGCGTAGATGTCGGTCCACGGGCCCATCTGCGAATCGCGCCGGTACATCTCGGGCGCGGCAAAGCCGGGCGTGTACATGGGACGGATGAAGTTACCCTCTTTGGACAGCACCTCACGCGCGGCGCCGAAGTCGATCATCACGGCTTTGTTGTCGTCGGTGATAAAGATGTTGGCCGGCTTGATGTCGAGGTGCAGCATCTTGTGCTGGTGCACGATGCGCAGGCCGCGCAGCACCTCGTCGAACAGCGAGCGGATGGTCGATTCGCGGAACACCTTCTGCGTCTTCAGGTCGCGAGCGGTGATGATGAAATCCTGCAGGGTGGCGCCCTCCAGGTAGTTCATCACCATGTAGACGGTTTCGTTCTCGCGAAAGAAATTGAGCACGCTCACCACGGAGGCGTGCGAAATCTGCGCCAGCGAGCGCCCCTCTTCAAAGAAGCTCTTGAGGCCCAGGCGGTAGAGCGAGAGCTTTTCCGACGGCACCTTGGGCAGCAGCTCGCCCGGCGCGCGCGTGGCCAGAGAGGCTGGGAGGTATTCCTTGATGGCGACCTGCTGGCCTTCGGCATCGAGGGCCAGATAGACCACGCCAAAACCGCCGGAGGACAACCGGCGCACCACACGGTAGCCGCCAATCGCGGTGTCCGGCGGCAATGGAGCCGGTTTGATTTTTGACATATTTTGCGAAGATGACTCGGGGGTAGAGCGGAACCCGGATAATCACCGGATCGCAAGCAACCATCAAAAAGTCCAATGCCAGTTTACAGCATGACCGGATACGCCAGCGCTCAGCATGGCGCATCCGCCACTGGCGCTGAAACCGACGCCCGCAGCCCCCAGGCGCGCCGGCTGGGGCTGGAAATCCGCTCGGTCAACAGCCGCTTTCTCGACCTCTCTTTTCGCCTGCCCGACGAGCTGCGCGCACTGGAGCCCGTGCTGCGCACTCTGCTGACGTCCCAACTCAAACGCGGCAAGGTGGAGGTGCGTGCCGCGCTCGAGAACGACGATGGCAGTGGCCTGCAAGACCCGGCGCCACGCCTGCTGCAGCGCATCAACTCGCTGCAGGATTCGGTCAAGGCCTGGCTGCCCGACGCAGCGCCGCTCACGGTGGCCGACGCGCTGCGCCTGTGCGCCAACGCAAGCCACGGCCCTGAAGACTGGAGCGCCGCCGTACCCGCCCTGGCAGAGCGCGCCCTTGCCGATCTGCTGGCCGCACGCGCCCGTGAAGGCGAGCGTCTCGTGGCCATGCTGCAGGATCGGCTGGGGCAGTTGCGCGGCCTGGCCCAGCAGGCGGGCCCGCTGGTACCCCAGCTTGTCGAACAGCAACGCCTGCGCTTCATGGAGCGCTGGAAGGAAGCCATGGCGCTGACCGACGGTGCCACCTTGCCGGAAGCCGCCCGTGACCGCGCGCTCACCGAGGCCACCGCCTTTGCCATTCGCATCGACGTGGCCGAGGAGCTCACGCGCCTGAACTCTCACCTCGATGAAATTGAACGTCTTCTGCGAAAAGGCGGCGAAGTGGGCAAACGCCTGGACTTCCTCATCCAGGAACTGCACCGTGAAGCCAACACGCTGGGCTCGAAATCGGCGGCGCTGGAACTCACGCGCATCAGCGTGGACATGAAGGTGCTGATCGAGCAAATGCGTGAGCAGGTCCAGAACATCGAGTAAATCTCACTTTTTGATAGCGCTCAACCAACATCAACCATGGACTACCCTGGAAATCTCTTTGTGGTGGCAGCCCCCAGCGGGGCCGGCAAATCCAGCCTGGTCAAGGCCCTTCTCGAACTCGACTCCCTGGTGCACCCGTCCATCTCGCACACCACGCGTGCGCCCCGTGGGCAGGAAAAGCACGGCCGCGAGTACTTCTTTGCATCCGAGTCCGAATTCGATGCCATGGTCGAGGGCAATGCGTTTGTGGAATGGGCGCTCGTGCACGGCAACCGCTACGGCACGTCCAAAAAGGCGATCGAAGAGCGTATTGCACAGGGCTCGGACGTGATCCTTGAAATCGACTTCCAAGGCGCATTGCAGATCAAGAAGGCTTTTGCCAACGCCGTTCTCGTGTTCATCCTGCCGCCCAGCTGGGATGAACTGCGCTCCCGCCTTGAACGCCGTGGCGAAGACTCGCCCGAAGTGATCGAGAGGCGGCTCAAGAATGCCGCCGTCGAAATGGAACAGGTCCATAAATTCGACTTCGTTATAATCAATGAGTTGTTTGAGCGCGCGCTTTTCGATCTGAAAGCCGTGGTTCATGCCCAGCGACTCAAGTACGCCGCCCAGCGCCGCGCCCGAGCCGACACCTTTGAGTCGCTCAATATCACCTGATTTCCCGGAGAAACCCGATGGCCCGCATCACTGTAGAAGACTGCCTGGAAAAAATCCCGAATCGCTTTCAGCTCGTGCTGGCAGCCACATACCGCGCTCGCATGCTGAGCCAGGGCCACGCCCCCCGCATCGAGAGCCGCAACAAGCCTGCCGTGACGGCCTTGCGCGAAATCGCCGAAGGCAAGGTCGGCCTTGAAATGCTGAAGAAGGTTCCCGGTTGATTTTGTCACCTGGGTTCCTCCCAATAAGGCACCGCACAGCGGTGCTTTTTTTTGCGTTCGGGACTTCCACCGCCCTCCCGCGCTACATTTGAGGCATGAACGCGGTGCTCAATTCAACTTCTGCAGCGCAAATTCGGCCCGGCGAGAGCCACGCACCGGGCACGGTCAGTGCGTCAGCGGCAGCCGCCAACGCGGCGGCGGCCAGCTTTGCCGCGCTGACGGACAACCTCGGCTACCTTGATCCGGCCAGCATCGAACAGGTGCGCCAAGCCTACCGCTTCGCTGACGAAGCCCATCTGGGACAGTTGCGCAACAGCGGAGAGCCCTACATCACGCATCCCATTGCGGTGGCGGCCCAGTGCGCGAGCTGGAAGCTGGACGCGCAGGCGCTCATGGCTGCGCTGCTGCACGATGCGATGGAAGACTGCGGGGTCACCAAGGCCGACTTGATCGATCGCTTCGGCGCGCCAGTGGCCGAGCTTGTCGATGGGCTCACGAAGCTCGATAAGCTCCAGTTCAACACACGCGAGGAAAACCAGGCCGAGTCTTTTCGCAAGATGCTGCTGGCCATGGCGCGTGATGTTCGCGTGATTCTCATCAAGCTCGCGGACCGCACGCACAACATGCGCACGCTGTCGGACATGCCGCGCAGCAAGTGGGGCCGAATCTCTTCGGAAACGCTGGAGATCTATGCCCCCATCGCCCATCGGCTGGGCCTGAACCAGACCTATCGTGAACTGCAGGACTTGTCCTTCCGGCATCTGCACCCGTGGCGCTATCGCACCCTGTCGAAGGCCATCAACAAGTCGCGCAACCGCCGGCGCGATCTGGTCCAGAAGGTGCAGTCGGAAGTGGACGCAGCGTTTTCCCGCATCGGTATGCCGGTACGACTGGCCGGACGCGAAAAGACGCTGTACGCCATCTACCAGAAGATGGACCTCAAGCACCTGAGTTTTGCGCAGGTGACGGACATCTATGGCTTCAGGGTGATCGTTCCCAGCGTCACCGACTGTTATACGGCGCTGGGCATCCTCCACCAGATGTACAAGCCCGTGCCAGGGAAATTCAAGGATCACATCGCCATTCCGAAGCTGAACGGATACCAGTCGCTGCACACCACCTTGGTGGGACCCTCGGGGGTGAACATCGAGTTCCAGATGCGCACCGACGAAATGCATGTGATAGCCGAGGCCGGGGTCGCGGCGCACTGGTTGTACAAGGCCCAGGACAGCGAGGGCAATTCGGCCGAGCGGCTGGGCACGAAATGGCTCCAATCGCTGCTGGACATACAGAACGAGACCCGCGATGCCGCCGAGTTCTGGGACCACGTCAAGGTCGACCTCTTCCCGGATGCCGTGTACGTCTTCACGCCCAAGAGCCAGATAATGGCCATGCCGCGCGGCGCGACGGTGGTTGATTTTGCATACGCCATCCACAGCAATGTGGGAGACCGCACAACCGCCGCCAAGATCAACAATGAACTCGTCCCGCTGCGCACCGAGTTGAAAAATGGCGACGTGGTAGAGATCATCACCGCGCCCATCTCCACGCCCAACCCGGCATGGCTGGGCTTTGTGCGCACGGGCCGCGCCCGGTCCAAGATTCGCCACTACCTCAAGACGCTGGCGCAGGCGGAGTCTGAAGGCTTGGGGGAAAAGCTGCTGACCCAGGCCCTGCGCGCAGAAGGTCTCGTGAGTGTTCCGCCCGTCGATGCAGAAACCCAGCCTATGTGGGACAAGCTGTTGCGCTTTACAGGCAACCGTACCCGCAGCGAACTGATGACCGACCTGGGGCTGGGAAAACGCATCGCCAGCATCGTCGCCAAGCGGCTCATGGTATTGATGTCCGAGCACGGACACCGGCCTGACGCGCTGCTGATGACCCGAGAACGCTACACATCCCACGAGACCCTCTCCCAGGGGGCGGTGACGCTGGACGGAAGCGAGAACGCCTCGGTGCAGTACGCACACTGCTGCCGTCCCGTGCCCGGAGACAGCATCGTGGGCTACCTGGGTCGGGGCGAGGGCCTGGTGGTACACAACGCGCATTGCGGCGTGGCCAAGCGACTGCAGCACAAGGACAGCGAGCGCTTCATTGCAGTGGACTGGTCGGACGAGCCTTCACGCATGTTTGAAACCGGCGTGGTGGTGACCGTCACCAACGGCAAAGGCGTGCTGGCGCGCGTGGCCGCAGAATTGGCCCATTCGGAAGCAGACATCACCCACGTCGATATGGATGACGAGGCCGCGCTCGACACCACCGACCTGCGCTTCGTGGTCGCCGTACGCGACCAAGCGCATCTGGAGACCGCTTTGCGTGGCTTGCGCCGGACCCAAGCCGTCATCCGCGCCTCACGCATCATCCCCCAAGCGTGAAGAAATCTCTCGCCAGATTAGCCCTGCGCGTCAAGAGAGGAGTTCAACCCTGCGCCTGCTTGCCCGGATAGCGCACGTTCAGCACCTCCAGCAGCAACACACCTCCCGGCGAACCCATCGAAATTTCATCACCCACCCGCGATTTGAGCAGCGCACGCGCCACGGGTGACATCCAGCTCACCTGTCCCTGGCGGCTGTCGGCCTCGTCGATGCCAAGAATGGTGATGGTGCGCTCTGTCCCGCCGTTCTCCAGGTAGGTGACGGTGGCTCCAAAGAACACTTGGTCACTTCCATCATGGAGGGACGGGTCGACAACCTCCGCAATCTCGAGCCGCTTGGTCAGGAACCTGATGCGCCGATCGATCTCGCGCAGGCGCTTTTTTCCATAGAGATAGTCACCATTCTCGGACCGGTCACCGTTGCTCGCCGCCCAATGGACAATGTCCACCATCTTCGGCCTCTCTGTGTCGATCAGCTCCAACAACTCTTCACGCAGCCGGGCATAGCCTTGCGCCGTCATATAGTTCTTGCCACCTGCGGGAATCGGCGGCAAAGCGGGATCATCGTCGTCGTCCGCGTCAACTTCTTTGGTAAAAGCCTTGCTCATAATTGCATCCTGCTTGAAGACCACAGATGAAAGCAATTTTGCAAATGAAAAAGCCTGCAACTTTTCAGTTGCAGGCTTTAAACATTGGTGCGGCTGGCAGGAATCGAACCCACGACCCCTTGGTTCGTAGCCAAGTACTCTATCCAGCTGAGCTACAGCCGCTAAGCTTTGAATTATAGCATGAAAATCAGAGCATTCTGAAAATCACACTACTTTTTCGATCACCACTGCTAGCAAGCTATGCAGCATGTCTCGTTCAAATCACAGACGCAATTGTAATGCACTCTGGACCATGTCTGATCGTGATTGTTCAACTTTTTGAAGCAGGAGAAGATATCTCCGCAGCGCACATCAGGACAGTTGCACCGATGGTAGGGCGTGGCGGACTTGAACCGACGACCAAAGGATTATGAGTCCTCTGCTCTAACCAACTGAGCTAACGCCCCTCGCGCCAACGCTGAATCAGACGGGGCACCGCAGGTATTGTAGGTGTGTTTACTTGCGGTGGCTCAGCGCATTCGACACCAGCTTGGAGGTGATGTCCACGATCTGGATCATTCTGTCATAGGGCATGCGCGTGGGGCCGATCACTCCGAGCGTGCCCACCACGCGGCCGTCCACTTCATACGGCGCGCTGACAATCGACAACTCTTCGAACGGCACCACCTGGCTTTCTCCGCCAATGTAGATGCGCACGCCCTCCGCCTGGCTTGAGATGTCCAGCAGGCGCAGGATCTGGGTCTTCTGCTCGAACAGGTCGAAGGCTCGTCGAAGGTTGCCCATGTCGCTCGAGAAATCACTCACGGCCAGAAGATTGCGCTCGCCAGAAATGACGACCTCGTCCTGCGCCTGCGAGAGTGCCTCCGAGCTGACATGAACCGCTGCCTGCATCAACGAAGCGATTTCGCCACGAAGCATGTCGACCTCCGATTTGAGCCTCTCGCGCACCTGCTCCATCGAAAGACCTGCGTAATGCGCATTCAGAAAATTGGCCGCTTCGACCAACTGCGACTGCGAATAGTCCACATCGGTAAAGATGACCCTGTTCTGCACGTCCCCCTCCGGGGAAACGATGATCACCAGAAATCGCCGCTCCGAGAGCCGAAGAAATTCGATGTGGCGGAAAACAGAAGTGCGGCGCGGGGCCATCACCACACCAACGAACTGTGAGAGGTTCGACAACAGGTGCGCTGCATTGGCAATCACCTTTTGTGGCTGTTCCGGCGCAAGCTGCGGAGGCGTCAAGGGATCGCGCTGCACAGTCAGCATGGTGTCGACAAACAACCGGTAGCCGCGCGTAGTGGGTATACGGCCGGCTGACGTGTGCGGACTGGCAATCAGCCCCAACTCTTCCAGATCGGCCATGACGTTGCGTATCGTGGCCGGAGACAACTCCAGGCCTGATGCACGGGACAGGGTACGGGACCCCACAGGCTGGCCATCAGCGATATAGCGCTCGACCAGCGCTTTAAGCAACAACTTGGCACGGTCATCGAGCATGCAATCATTTTACTTCTGTAAGCCCTTCATCCAGCGCCCCCGCCCTTCATGGCGATGGATGTGGTCTCGCAGGCAGCTGGTGGACACGCCAAGCATCTCTGCCAAGGTGCTTTGCTTGTACCAGCCACTGCGCCATGCACGGCTAGCCTGAATCACATCCTCGTCCGACAGCGCCCTCGCCTTCCCCCAAGTCTTACCCGCCGCCCTCGCGGCACGCTGTCCAGCCAGGCAGCGCTCTCTGATCAACTCCCGTTCGAACTCTGCAAATGCCGTCAGCAGGTGTAGGAACATGCGCCCCTGTGCAGTGTCGGTTTCAATGGACTCTGTGAGCGATCGAAAACCAACGCCCTTGGCCTTGAGCGCGTCAAACACTCTCACGAAATGAGACACCGATCGCGCCAAGCGATCCAGCTTGTAGACCACGAGAACGTCCCCCGCTTGCAGATCTCGCAACAGCCTCTCGAGCTCGGGCCGGTCCTTCACAGCTGAGCGCTTCTCTTCAACGATGCTCTCGATACCCGCACGCCGAAAGGCCGCCAGCTGTGCAGCCGTGTTTTGCTCAGTAGTGGAAACGCGGGCGTAGCCGTAGATAGCCAAGATCAGCAGCGAAGCCTAAATTGCGCGTCCCGAACCTCCCGGCGCCGCTCCCTGATCCATTCGAGGCTGTAGTGCAAGCTACCGGCGCGGCCCATTGCATCAAGCCGAGCGACCTCGGCGTCGTAGGCAGCGCACTGCTCTTTACGGCTCGGAGCCTGCGGTGCCGTGGGGTAGTAAACCGGAGGTGGAGCAGCTGTGCGCGCAGCTTCATCACGCTGGGTGCGGGCAGCAGCCAGTTGATCCTCCCAAGGGACATTGGCCGGAACTCGTTCCGTACGCTCAATAGCCCACCCTCGCTTCGCACAAGGCTCCGGGATCCAATAGAGCGCGCCCTGGCTAGCGCGACAGAGATAAATCACTGTGGTGCTGGGCCCGTTCAAATTGCTGACTGCTGGCGATGCGTCAATCTCTCGGCCGCCCTGACAGGGCTGATGGGTATATGTGTTTCCACACCGATAGACCTGCGCGTCCGCATCGGCTGCGAAACTCAAGAAGGCGAGTCCAAGTAGAAAAAGCATGCCTTGATTATGTGCAACACAAAGCTACAGAATCTAGACGATGGGCAAGCCCTTCGCGAAAGCTGCGCCGCTTCGCGGAAGATCTGTCTATCAAGCACGTGTTGAGGCTGTGCCTGGCCGGCTGCCCTGCCTCGCGGCGAACCAGGTGGAGACGCAAACGCCGAGTGGCTGCAGTGCAGTGGAATCTGCCTGCCGGCATGGATGCCTGGGCGCGCTGGAAACGCTGTGAGCACATCGCCGGGAACGCTGCGCGGGACAGTTCCAACATGGGGCGCTGCCCCATACCCCACCCTGGGGAAGCAAAGGCCATGTTTGTGCACGCTGCAGATTTCTGCCAGAGCTCAACGAGCTCCTCTGAAATCCTCCGCTGAGCCCGTTCACTGCAGATTGCTGCGCACCTGGGCATTGCGCAATGCCAGCGATTCCAGATACCCACCGCTCACCGGCGCCTGACCAGGCGGGGGAGCCTGTACCGGCTGAGCCTGGGCCGTCATGGGCACCGCCTGAGGCGTGCGCACCAGCTGGTCTTGATGCCGAAGTTCAGGCCGGTATTCCCGCGTGGGCTCCGGCTTGCGCCAGTCCATGAAGAAGCCCTGCGCCACGATCTGCAGACACACTGCACCACTCACCTGCAGCAGCGTGGCTTGCTGGCTATAGCACTTGCAGGTCTTCCCCATCTGGACACATGCAGCGGGGTACGGCGCTTCGGTGGGCTGTGTGACTTGATCGTAGGCCGGGGCCGTGTGCGGGAAGTCAGCCAGCCGGGGCGAGCGGGCATCAACGTACTGCGCTGCCGTCATGGGGCCAGCAGGCACAGGGCTGGCCGGGGACTGAGCGCCTTGCGCACCAGGCGCTGTGGCAACCGCCTTGCCAGAGCTGCCCCCGGCCTTGGCCTTGTCGATCACACCGCCGAAGAAGTGCACGCCTGCCCACACAGCAAGCCCAGCCACCACCACACCGCCAGGAATGGCCCAGAGCTTGAGCGGGATCTCGCGCTTGATGTTGTGGACGTCTGCGCTCTTGTACCAGGGCTTGGTGATCCAGTTACCGGCCTTGTCCTTTTTACCGAAGGCTTCAGTGGGGTAGCGCCAAGGGTATTTCTCCGACTTGCCTTTGACCTTCTCGGGGTCGGTCTGCATGCGTTTGAATTTATGGGCAACGGCATTCTGTGACCCAAAGGCGCGAACGACGTGGTAGTGCGTCTCGCAGAGCTTGCGCGGGGTCTGGTGGACTAGCGTGGGGTCCTGCGTGATGAAGTAGAAGTCAATGCCCCGCTTGCCATGCTTGGACAGTTCCAAGATGGGGAATGGCACCTTGGCGGCACTGCTGGCCATGCCCCAAAAATCCTGCAGCTCATCCACGACGATGATTGAATCGTTGGGGCACCCCAGCCACTTGTCGGGGTGATCAATCTCGGTCCAACCCTCCAGCGTGACCTCTGGGATATTGCAGTAGAAGACCGGGCGGTTTTCCTTTTTAGCCCGCTCCTGCACCTGCAGGAATGTGAACAGGGTTTTACCTTGCCGGGGGAGCCCGGTGACAAAGTTGATTGGCATGTGCGGCCCCTACTTCTGCACCAGCTTGCGTACCTTGTCGCCGCCCAATGCGGAGAGAAGGACCTTGGCACCAATGGCGCTGATGACGATGGAGATATGAACGTCGATGCGGAAGAAGCCCGCCCACTCAGCAAGGCTCGACGCCCCTACCGACTGGATCAAGCTGGTGGCCTGCACCTTGACGGAATCGACGAGCGCGCTGATGCCCACGTATTCCACGAAGCCGAAGCCGAGCGCGATCACGACACGCCCGACGAGGCTCCCGGCGATCTGCAACAAGCCACCGAGAAGAACGGAAACGATCCATGGCATGGCTTACCCCCGGTTGTTTTTGCCGCCAAGCACCCACACCAGGGAGCCCAGCAAGGTGATGCCCACGCCCGCGAGCGACAGGATGCTCAGAGGCCCACAGACGCGACTGAAAGGGATCGTGAATTCCGACTGTCGCCCGAAGTTGAGCGGGATGGACGGGTCAGCCGGACAGGTGTGCGACCAGCCAAAGCCAGACTGATCGAATGTGCTGACACTCACTTGCGTAGCCTTGCCCTTGAGCTCATCCATGCCGAAGCCGTCAGTACCGGCTACAGCCTTATTGAAGACGCTGCCGGTATCGGTGTCGTTGTTAAACAGCTTGCAGTTGGTGCGGTACTGCTCGCGAACGATGGCGCACTGGATTGCATCGCCCTCACATGACGTGGCCTCACACTGACCGCCGAAACTGCTCTTGTCCTTGTCGCCGGGGTCCTTGTCCGGGGCGGGCTGGGTGGCCGCACACTCTCCGCCGATCTTCACGAACCCAGATGGACACTTGCCATCCCCATCCGGGGGAACCTTGGGCGGGTCCTTGGGGTAGCACGAGCCACCGGACTTGTAAGTACCCGAGGGGCAAGTGCCATCGTTGTTTGGAGGACTGCCACTCCCACTGCCCCCGCCAGCACCCGAGGGCTTTTCTCCGGGCTTGGGGTCACCGGGAGCGGGTTTCTTGGTGCCATCCGCAGGGTCACCGTTTGGCTTTGTAGGATCGACGGGAGCAGGCTTGCCGGGTTCCGAAGGACCACAGGTGCCCCCCGTGTAGTAGCCATAACCACCCATATACGTTGTGCGCCCGCCAGATGATGCGATGACCTGAGGCGAAACAGTCATCACGCAGTAGGTGCGATCCACCGGGTTAAAGAGACAGGTAGACGATGTACCAGGAGACTCAAGGTCATACCACTGATCCGACTCAGTCCCCCTAGGAGGACAGCCGGAGGGCTTACAGACACCATTGACACGCGTTTGACCAGCAGGACACGGCGGCGGATCGACGCAAAGACCATTCACGCGGGTCTGCTCAGGCAAGCAATTGTTGGGAACACATGCACCGCCCTCCTCATGCTGGCCAACGGGACACGCAGGGACCTTGCACTCATAACCTACTTGCACAAGCGGAGGGATACACGTGCATGACGAACCGGTAGCGCTACTACCGAAGGGGCACTGAGGGCCAGAGGTGGAAATGGCAATTTGGTACGAGGTGTTGCCATTACGAACCGCAAAGCAGGTGCTACCGTTACTCTGCGTCTCCCAAGTACAGGGGACACCATTCGTCTGGCAAGAAGATTGCCCCGATTGAACGTGAGCAACGCCCGCCGCACAAGCAGCGGCAAAACTACTTTCTGTGCCGCTGGCCGACCCAAACTCCCAGTTGTAAGTAGCCGTAGGCGGAAAGCTGGCAAAGGCAGAGCCACAAAGCAAAGCGAGGACCCACGCAACAACGCACCGCATCATGGCCAGAACAGGATGCACCCTGCCGCAATCAGTGAGAGAAGTACCCAAAAGCCCATAGCGCCCCCGTGCGTGAAGAAAAAAAGGGAGGCACCCCAACGGGCACCCCCCTTCCCAAAAGCCCCTTACAGGACGCGCTGAACCCACTTGTACAGCTTGATCACCACAACGAGGCTGATCACGGCAACACCAATCGCGCTGATGGCAGTGACACCTGCGGAGATGGTGGCGACGATCTCAGTCGTATCGATGGTGGTCGTAGCGGCATGCGCACCGCCAGCAGCAGCCATAGCACCGCCCACAACCGAGAGACGAGCCACCGACGCGCCAGCCTTGCGGGCCAGCTTGTGGGCAGGAGTCGTAACAGCCAGGGCACAGCGTTTCACAACGTTGGAGTTCATGTTTAGCTTTCTTCTTCGAGGGATTTACGCGCAGCACGCAGCACAAACGCCACGGCCATCACGAGCAGGGTGGCCCCCCCAATCGCCACCGCTGATTCAATATCCAGATAGAACGGGCTGAGCTGCTGGAGCTCAAGCCGCGTGACAACCACGAGCGCGTCCGGGGTGTCGCAGGGCACCTCTGTGATCGCGGACACGCCGGGCTGCATGCAGTACATCAGGCCTCCGAGGTGCGCCCGTCGCCCATGAGCTCGCAGGCTCGCTCTAGGGCGCCTGGCGCGCTGCCGCTTGCCTGTACTGCCGATGCACGGTGGCGTGCTGCCGCGATCCGCTCGCGGCGCTCTTGCAATTCCATATAGCAGTCCGTCGCAAAGTCAATGGAACCGATCAAGAGCAGAAAGCAGGCAGCGCCGACGAAGCCGAAGCAAAACGACAGCAGGCCAAAGGCGTCGAGAATGAGTTCGACCTGGTCAGATGACATGGTGTTACTCGACCGCATCCAACGTCAGATCCACGGGCGTGACCATCAAGGTTTCGCCGGTGTCTTTGTCCATGCTGCGGAAGGGCTTGCGTGTGTAGCCGCCGAGCAGGGCCTGGACAACGATTTCGTCGCCGACCTGGCCCAGCGCACCCTTGCTGCGGACCTCTACCGTCTGAGGGCGGCTATAGGGATCTGGAGCAGGCGTGACGATGCGCGTATAGGTGGTCTTGTCGTGGCGGCGGCGTGCGTCCACACGGCCCTTGATGGTGACCTGCATAAATGCAGGGGTGCGGGCGGCTCCCTGAGTTGGGGAAGTAGCGGGTGCGTTCATGATGGTCTGATCCTCTGGATTTGGGCCTGCAACTCCGGCCACTGGAGGCCGGCACTCCCGCCGGCGGGGTCTACCCTTTTGGGCATTCCTATGACGCGCACTTCCTCGATCAACTCAGAGGTGCTGCAGCCCGTGATTTCGAGCGCCTGGTGCATGTATTTGCCGTAGCAGCGCTCCAGGTGGTAGAGACCGTGTGCCAGGCTTCCCTTGGTTTCTTCCTGAACGGTCGGAATGGTCTCGGCGGCCGCTTCAAGCATGTGGGCAAGTGCGGGATATGCACCCGTGAAGAAACGATCCGGCTCAGTGAGGATGTCGAGCGGTATCACGCGGTCCCGATTGCCAAGACGGACCTCGAAGCGGGTCCAGTTGCTGTCGGGCATGTTGAGCTGCCGACCCTTTTCGTAGACGCAAAGCGTCTTACCGTTCTTGAGCTTGCCGATGTACATAGTTCGCCCCTTGGTGCCGCTTTCGTGCCAGGCGCCCTGTGTGTCCAGTTCAGGATTTCGCCCACGATTGATGAATGCGCCCTGGTCGTAGAGGGTCACGGCATCGTCCACCGTGAATTCACCCTCAAGGAAGTCCACCGCCAGGTCGACGCGTGAAAGTTCGGCCTGCAGGCCCTGCAACAGCTCTTGAAGGCTGTGCCAGTCGTTGATAAGGCCGCAGCCCTTGCCGTTGAGCTGGAGTAACCAGCGACCCTTTTGGCTATCGCCGCCGAGGGCAATGGAGCCGATCTCGACACGTGAACCATCGGGCAAATGTGCGGTCATGCGATGGCGCTCGGTGAAACCGAACAGGCCACCATCAAGCTGCGTGGTAACCATGCCGTTCATGATTGCGCTGATGAACTGCACCAGACCGTGAATCGTCATGGCGGGGTGATCGAACGTGGCGTTAAGCCAATCGATTTTTGCGGCGCGATCTGAGCGGGGCGTGGTGGATGAACTTTCCACCCGTGTTACAGCACGGGCGGAAGGCGCTGACGCGCCAACAGCCGGGGCCGGGCGCAGACGCCAAGAAACCCCCGTCCGGCCGGATGGGGGGGAGTCGTGCAGGCTGGTGGTCATACAGATGGCTCCACGGTGGCCGTGAAGGGGGAATTCCAGTGCACCGTCATGCGACGGGACCGGAGCTCAGCGATGTAGCCCTCAAAGGCTTCCAGGCTCGTGAAGCGCTTGATGCGATGACCATCGGCCAACATGCAAGGAGGGCACTGGATGAGGTATTGACGGGCGACTGGGGCCGCAGGCTTGAACATGTCCAGCATGCCGGCGCCGGATTGGCCGTTGATGGTCATGGGCGGCCTCGCTCCAGATAGCCGAGGCGGAACAAGGAGTAGTAAATCGCGCTATTGGCAGCGGCTATAGAAAGGCCTGAATCACGGAGACGCCCAAAAACATCGCTGAGCGCCACGTGAACTTCATCGTCCACGTTGAGGGTGCCCGCCCCCTGCCCCGCCTCAGCGGGAGCCGCCAGGCAGACGCTGGGGCGTTGGTGGGCAGGGGGTGGGCAAAAGGTGGTGTTGGGGGGCATGGCGGCTCCGGAAATGATGTAAACACATCGTTTACGAAGCGCAAGGTATCATGTAAAGGTCACGTTTACAACGCGCCTTGTGCAATTTGTTGTGTAAACGTAACGTTTACAGGGAATTTATATGCAAACCACTATGAATCTGATGGATATGGCGCTGGCTCAGCACCCAGCAGCTGAGTGGGCCCGCCGAATCGGCGTGACGCGTCAGACGTTCACCAACGCAAAAATGCGAGGCAACTTAAGCCCTGCAATTGCAGGCGCGCTGGCAGAAGAGTTGGGACAGGACGTGAAGGAGTGGATCGTCGTCGCCGCGATCGAGTCAGAAAGAGACAGTCCATGCAAAGCACGAATGGTCAAACGCATTGCAAAGATGACATCACTTTAATGATGTAATTTCCAGATGAAGTCCAATTTCCGCCACGTTGCGCTCATCGGCAAGTACCAGGCAACCGCAGCTAGCGCGATGACCGAAAGTTCCCGCCAGGCTCTTGAAGACATTGCCAAATTCCTGGTGCAACGGGGATGCGAGGTGGCTCTCGAGCGAGAGACCGCCATCAACACCCAACTGACGGCCTACCCGGCAATGGATGTGGATGCCATCGGCACCCAATGCGACCTGGGCCTGGTAGTGGGGGGCGACGGCACCATGCTGGGTATCGGGCGCCGCCTGGCGCACTATGGCACGCCGCTCATCGGCATCAACCAAGGGCGGCTCGGGTTCATTACCGACATCCCTTTCGATAGCTACCAGGCGGCGCTGACACCCATGCTCTGTGGGGAATACGAAGAGGATTTACGCCCGCTGATACACGCGCGGGTCGTGCGCGATGAAGCCACAGTGTTCGAAGCCCTTGCAATGAACGATGTCGTGGTGAACCGCGGCGCAACCTCGGGCATGGTGGAGTTGCGGGTGGAAGTGGGTGGGCAGTTCGTGGCCAACCAACGGGCGGATGGGCTGATCATTGCCTCGCCCACGGGATCCACGGCATACGCCCTTTCCGCAGGCGGGCCGATGTTGCACCCCTCCATTCCCGGGTGGGTATTGGTACCGATTGCGCCGCATACCCTCTCGAACCGGCCCATTGTTCTGTCGGATGCCGCCGAAGTGGCGGTGGAGATCGTGAGCGGAAGGGACGTCAGCGCCAATTTCGACATGCAGTCGCTGGCGTCGCTGCATCTCGGTGACCGTATCCTCGTTCAGCGCTCCGAGCACAAGGTTCGGTTTCTGCACCCGCTGGGTTGGAACTATTTCGCGACGCTACGCAAGAAGCTGCGGTGGAACGAAGGAGGCTCCTGACCATGGCGCTCAAACGGATGACCCTGCGGGACTTCGTGATCGTCCAGGAACTCGATCTCGATCTGCAGGCGGGTTTTACCGTGCTGACAGGCGAGACAGGTGCGGGCAAATCCATTTTGGTGGATGCGCTGCAGTTGGCGCTTGGTGCACGCGCCGATACGGGGGTCGTGCGCGAAGGCGCAGCCCAGGCAGATGTCTGCGCCGAATTCGACTGCCCAGACAGTCTTCACGCATGGCTGGAAGAGGCTGGAATCGACGCTAACGACGCCATCCTTCTGCGCAGAAGGGTGGACACCCAAGGCAAGAGCCGAGCCTGGGTCAATGGAACACCGGCCACCGCAACGCAGTTGCGCTTCCTGGGCGACCAATTGCTGGACATCCATGGCCAGCACGCCTGGCAAAGCCTGACGCGCCCCGAATCCGTGCGGGGATTGCTCGACGCCTATGCAGGCGCGTCGCTGCTCGAGCTAGGGGCCTGCTGGACGAAATGGCGCGCTGATCAGAAGGCTCTGCAAGAAGCGCGCGCAGCGCAAGCGTCACTCCTTCAGGAGCGTGAAAGACTGCAGTGGCAGATCGCAGAGCTCGGCAAATTGGCTCCAGCAGAAGACGAGTGGCACGAATTGGAAACGCAGCATCGGCGCCTGTCGCACGCGCAGACGCTACTGGAGTCGGCGCAAGGCGCCCTTGCCACCCTCGAAGACGATGAAAGCGGCACGCATGCCAGCCTGACGCGAGCGATTTCTCTCTTGCAGAACCAAGAGCAACTGGAGCCCGAATTCGGCAACATGGCCGACATCCTGCAGTCCAGTCTGGCGCAGGCCGGTGACGTCATTCGCTCATTGCAAGCCTATCTCAGGCACACCGATCTCGACCCAGACCGCCTGGCGGCCCTGGACGCGCGCTTATCGCAATGGATGACCCTCGCGAGGCGCTACAAGCGCCAACCGGACGAGTTGCCAGCCCTGCTGCAGACGTGGATTGCAGAACTGCGGCAACTTGACGCCGCCGCCGACCTGGACGGACTCGAAACGGCCGAGGCGGCCAGTGCCAAGGCCTACCACGCTGCAGCCAAGGCCGTTTCCCAGACCCGCGCCAAAGCGGCTCCACGGCTGTCTGCCGCCATCACGCGCGCCATGCAGGGACTGGGCATGGCTGGCGGTGTGTTCGAGGTAACGGTGACCAAGGCACTTGAAGCGTCCGCCCATGGATGGGACGACATCGCCTTTCTGGTGGCTGGCCATCCAGGGGCTACGCCACGCCCCATTGGCAAAGTAGCCTCCGGGGGTGAGCTGTCGCGCATATCCCTCGCCATCTCCGTGACCACCAGCGAACTGGGTACTGCACCCACCCTGGTTTTTGACGAAGTGGATTCTGGCGTCGGTGGGGCTGTGGCAGAAACAGTGGGCCGCCTGATGCGGCAATTGGGACGCAACCGCCAAGTGCTGGCCGTCACGCATTTGCCGCAAGTGGCCGCCTGTGCTAACCATCACCTGAAGGTATCCAAATGCCGCAATGCCGCAGGAACCACCAGCACCGTCCTCCCCGTGCACGGAGATGACCGCGTGGCAGAAGTGGCTCGCATGCTGGGCGGCGAACGCGCCACGAGCACAACGCTGGCCCATGCCAGCGAGATGCTGAACTTGGCGGGCGGCACCGGCGAGGCGTGATCCACACATGTCCTTGGAAATCGTACTCATCACGGGGATGTCGGGTTCTGGTAAATCCGTGGCTCTTCACGCCATGGAGGATGCCGGCTACTACTGCGTCGACAACCTCCCCCCGGAACTGCTCGCCGCCTTTGTAGCGCTCGAACACCAACACCACGGCAACCGCGTTGCCATCGCGATGGATGTGCGCAGCGGTACCTCACTGCCCCAAGTGCCCCGTGAACTCACGCGCTTGCGTCAACAGGGCGTGACCGTACGGTCCATTTTTCTGGACGCAACCACGGAAACGCTGGTGCGGCGCTTTTCCGAAACGCGCCGCCGCCATCCCCTGTCCCACGACGAAATCCCGGATGGCCGAAGAGCCCTCGTGCAGGTGATCGACTTGGAACGCGAGCTACTGGCAGAACTGCGGGACCAGTCTCACGTCATCGACACCAGCACCATCCGCGCCTCGCAGCTACAGAGCTACGTCAAAGACCTGATGCCGGCCGCCACTGGCCAATTGACCTTGGTCTTCCAGTCCTTCGCCTTCAAGCGCGGCATTCCCGTGGACGCAGACTATGTCTTTGACGTGCGCATGCTGCCCAACCCTCATTACGAGCCCGCCTTGCGTGACCTCACGGGGCTGGACGCCCCCGTCGCCGAGTTCTTGCACGCGCAAAAAGAGGTGCGGCTGATGGGGCAACATATCGAGCAATTCCTCTCCCATTGGCTCGACATGCTCGACAGAAACCACCGCAGCTACGTTACTGTGGCGGTGGGATGCACGGGCGGCCAGCACCGCTCCGTCTACCTGGTAGAGCAACTGGCCAGCGCCTTTACCCCACGGTGGGCGGTGTTGAAGCGCCACCGGGAACTGGACAGCCGCTAGTCCCGAGGCGCTGCAGCCGGTGCTGCAAGCTCGCCCAGCAATTTTCGGATCGGCGCCGGAAGACCAAGCGACGCAGCCTTTTCGAGAGCGAACCAATCGCCATCCTCGCCAGCCAGCGCGGCGGCCGGGAGCCCCCGGGCAGTGACAGGGTGCAGATGCAGGTCTCTGTGCGTTAGTACGTGCACGAAAGGTGGCTGTTCCTCCATGGCGTTCACGGCTGCTGGCGAAACCCCGTTCACGAACGCCAGCAGATCGGTCCGCTGGTCAAACACGGGCACGCAAAACAGTCCCGCCCATATGCCTGCTGCCGGGCGGCGGGACAGCCAGATTCTTGCGCCAGCGTCCTGCAGCACCAGCAGCCACCAGGATTCAGCACGCCGCTTGAGCTTGCGCGTTCTGACTGGATAGCGCTCGGGCTGCCCCTCAATGCTCGCGACACAGCCCTCCTGCAGCGGGCACCCGCCGCAGTCGGGATTGCGGGGCAGGCAAAGGCCTGCCCCCAGATCCATCAAACCTTGGGTGTAGCGCGGCATGGCCGATTCAATATCGGTCACCGGCAACAACGCCTGGGCGTGGCCCCACAGCGCCCGCTCGTTCTTTGCCTGGGCAAGATCCGCATCAAAACCCAGTACGCGCGTCAGCACCCTGCGCACGTTGGCATCCAGTATGGGTGTGCGCTCAGCAAAACAGAAAGCCGCGACGGCGCCTGCCGTCGATCTACCGATGCCAGGCAGCGTGGCGAGCACCTCGGCGCTGGATGGAAACGCTCCCCCATGGTCGCTCACCACCACCTGTGCGCACCTGTGAAGGTTGCGAGCGCGGCTGTAGTACCCCAAGCCGCTCCAAAGCGCCATCACATCATCCTGCGAGGCCTCGGCCAAGGCGCGGACATCGGGGAACCGCTCCAGGAACCGGGCGTAGTAGCCCAGTACAGTACTGACCTGCGTCTGCTGCAGCATGATTTCGGACAGCCAGACCCTGTATGGGTCGCGGGTTTGTTGCCACGGCAGATGATTGCGACCATGAGCCTCCTGCCAGCGCACGACACGCGGAGCGATCTCTGCCTGGGAAGAGCTCATGCAGGCAAATGGCCGGGATCTTGCGCCGGGGCTCCGGACTCGGGCAGCGCCATCAATTGCGCCGTCAACTCCGTCAATCGCAGTTCCAACTGAACCAGTTCTTCCTCGCCCGCCTCGATCTCGGAAATGCGCTCGACCAGCCCCGTGGCCGCGTGCTGTATGCGGTCGACGGCCTCGATGCGACGGGCAAAGCTCCGGCGCCGCTCCCGCAACTGCGCATCGAGCTGCGCTGTGGCGGATTTACTCCACAATTCCAGATCGTTCGCGGCTGACTCGTACACGGCGCGCAATCGCATGGCGAGGGCACGCACCAGCCGCTCCGCGAATTCAGGCTGCACGAGTTTGAGCGCATTGCCCACGCCCAGGTACTGGAGGTGGCTCTGCTCGATTTGGGAAAGCTCGTTGGCGAAACTTTCGAGCTCGGGCGCCGGTGGCACCTGCAAAGAGAAACCGAACTCAGCGTTCAACTGGCGAAAGGTTCCAGCCAGCATGGCCTGGATTTCAATGCCGCAGGCCTGCGCCTTGTCCAACGTGCCCCTCAACCGCTCGAAGGTTTGCACGTAAATCTTGCGCACTCCCAGCTTGAGGCCTTTTTGCTGAAGAGTCTGCGCAAGCTCCGACAGCTCCACCTTGAGCGATTTCGCCCCCAGCTGCTGGAAAACGTCCCGCAACAGCTTGAGATGCACTGCCCGAACCGCCTGGATCTTGGCGGCGCTCATATCGAATTCGCGCTGCTCCTGCTCCACGCGATGGCGCATCGACTCGATCACCGACGCGTTCTTGCCACGAAGGCTGCGCAGCTCGGCCATCTGGTCATCCAAGTCCCTGCGCCGGATATTGATGACGCGCGACGTCTCAGTTCGCAAGCTCGTCACTCCCGTCGCCACCGCCGCCCGAAGGATAGCCCGGCGGCGCCCCATGATGCCCTTGGCCAGTGCCTCTTCAAGAACGGGAAGGCCGCTGGATTCCAGCAATAGGTCATCACAAGTGATCTTGGCGACCAAGCCTTTCTGCGCGGAGACCGGGACCACCTGCGCGAGTGGAACGCCCAGCATGTCGGCAGATGTCGTCCGTTGCCGGGTCATCTGCGCAGCAATCTCCTGCGGCGAATTGAGGGTATCCCAGAGAGTGTCAATCTTGTTGAGAACGACCAGTCGAGCATCCAGGCTGTCCGGCGACGTCGCCAGATGCTCGCGCCAGATCGCCAGATCGGACCGCGTCACGCCCGTATCCGCCCCCAGGATGAACACCACCGCATGCGCCTGCGGAATGAGATTTACGGTCAGCTCAGGCTCCGCGCCCACCGCGTTCAACCCGGGAGTGTCCAGGATCACCAGACCCTGCTTGAGCAAGGGATGCGGAATATTGATGACGGCGTGGCGCCACATCGGTACCTCGACCAGGCCGTCGGAGTCCGGCACCGGATTTTCCTCTGCCAGCTCATCGTGCCAAAAGCCCAGGGCACGGGCATTGTCCAGCGTGACTTTTCGGACTTCTGCCACTTTTTCAAGCGCCCTGGCGATCTGGTCGGCGTCGTTCACGTCCAGCAGAATCTCCGTCCAACGATCGGGCTTCAGCCGCCACTCAGCAAGGCCTTGCGCCTGCAGCCGGGTTTCGATAGGCAACAACCGAAGGCTGGTCGCCATCGCGGCGTCGTAGCCCAGTTCCGTGGGGCACATCGTCGTGCGGCCCGCGCTCGCCGGCATGATGCGGCGGCCATAGTCGGCGAAGAAGATCGCATTGATCAACTCCGACTTGCCGCGCGAGAACTCTGCAACGAACGCCACCATCACCTTGTCGCTGCGCACCTGGGTTTCAAGACGGCTCAGGCGTTCCTGGACCGCAGCGTCCATGAGGTCGTGCTCTGCCATCCACTCGGACAGCCGGTGAAGCTGGTGGGCAAACTCACGCCGCCAGGCGCCGTGCTGGTCGAACTGTTCGTTGAAAGATGGTCCCACGTTGCTCCCGGAGTGCGATGAAAGGTCTACATGCGCGGTAGACATGCACAAAATATAGCATTGCGCGCACGCTGCAAGCGATCCGGACGGCCATTGGCATGCGGCTCAGATCAAGGACGTTGGCACCCGGGACAGAAATAGCTGCTGCGCTGACCCTGTCGGATCATCTGTACCGCCCGCCCGCAGCGGTGACAGGGCGCTCCAGCCCTGCCGTATACGTTTGCCTCATGCTGGAAATGGCCCGCCATACCGTCCGCATTGGAAAAATCCCGCAGCGTGCTTCCCCCCAGCTCCACCGCGCGCGCCAACACCGTCTTGATGGCAGCGTGGAGCCTGCGGGCCCGGATGGGGCCTATCAGGTTGCCCGCGACCGTGGGACGGATGCCCGCGAGGAAAAGCGCCTCAGACGCATAGATATTGCCCACCCCCACAACCAACCTGCCCGCCAGCAGCACCTGCTTGACAGGCGCGCGGCTCGCCTTGAGCCCGGCGAGAAGCGCGGCTTCCGTAAATGTTTCGGAAAGCGGCTCCATCCCGAGCCCACCCAGCAATTTCTGCGCCACTGCATCATCTTCGTTTGCTGCATAGACCAGGGCACCAAAACGACGTGGATCGTGCAAGCGCAAGACGCCCTTGGATGTCACCAGGTCGACATGGTCATGCACGCCAGGTGGAGCCTGATCGCGAATGAAACGCAGGCTGCCAGACATGCCCAGGTGCAGCAGCAAGAGCCCCTTGTCAAGATCTATCAGCAGGTATTTGCCCCGGCGGCGCAGCGCAACCATATGCTGCCCCACCAGGATCGAGGGCGCACAACCCAGCGGCCACCTCAAGGGTTTACCAAGCCGAACCGCCTCAATCCGGGCGCCCGTGATCACTTCGGCCAGACTGCGCCGGGTCACTTCCACTTCGGGCAACTCAGGCATGCAAAGGCCCATGAAGAAGGTTTGAACGCATGGATTATTATGGACTGATGGTGCAATCTCATCGCTTTCGGGCCACCCTCGTCACTGCCGCTCTTGTGGCCTCCGCCGCCACGGGCTTGGCACAGTCGCCGCCGGAGCAAGAGCGCAAAAACCCGCAATCCTCAGAGTCCTCTGCCTCCAGTGCAGAGCTGGGCGCCGAGCTGTTCTATGAGATCTTTCTGGGCGAACTGACCACGCAGTCCGGAGACCCCGGGGCGGGCTACGCCCTCATGCTGGAAGCGGCCCGGCGCAGCGGAGAGAGCGCTTTGTACCGCCGAGCCGCCGACATCGCGTTGCAGGCCCGGTCTGGAGAATACGCCCTGGCGGCTGCACGTGCCTGGAAAGAAGCCCAGCCCGACTCGCGCGAAGCCAATCGCTACACGCTGCAGATCCTTATCGCGCTCAATCGGATTGAGGAAACGCCAGAACTGCTGCGCCAGGAACTCGCGCAGATGCCCAATGCATCCAGGGCCGCGGCCTTGTCGGCCATTCCTCAGTTGTATGGCCGCGCTGGCGACAAGGCACTTGCAGCACGCGTGGTCGAACAGGGGCTGAGCGCCGAACTTCTGCATCCCGCCACCGGCCCAGTGGCGTGGACATCGCTGGGCCGCATGCGCCTTGCAGCGGGGGACAAGGGCGGAGCTCTCGAAGCTGCACGGCGGGCGCTGGCGCTCGACAGTGCCAATGAGGGCGCCACCCTGCTGCTGTTGGAGCTGATGGAAGAAGGCGTTGCCGAAGCGGAAACATCGGTTACCGCCCAACTCGCCCGGAATTCCGCCCCCGACCTGCGCACCGCCTATGCCCGGGTGCTGCTGGGCCAGCAACGCTATGCTGCGGCACGCGAACAGCTCGAAACCGTCACCCGTGACAAACCCGATCAAAAAGAGGCTTGGCTCGCCTTGGCCACCCTGCAGTTGCAGGACAACCGGCTGCCCGAGGCAGAAAAATCGCTGCAACGCTTCATCGAGTTGACCAGCGCTGCTTCGATGGACCCCGACATCCAGCAGCGTGGCCTGACCCAGGCCTACCTTCTGTACGCGCAAATCTCCGAGAAGAAAAAAGACTACGCCGCCGCAGAATCCTGGCTCGCACGCATCGACAAGCCCGAAGAATTGCTCAGCGCCCAAAGGCGCCGCGCCTCGTTGCTCGCGCACCAGGGCAAGCTCGAGCAGGCCCGTGCGCTGCTTCGCGCATTGCCGGGCAACACGCCCGACCAGATTCGCACCAAGCTGCAAGCCGAAGTACAGCTTTTGCAGGAGATGCGATTGTTCAAAGAAGCCTTGTCCATCCAGGCTGAACTGGTGGCACAGGCCCCCGATGACAACGAATTGGTCTACGACCAGGCCATGCTGGCCGAAAAATCGGGCGACCTCCCTTTGATGGAGCAGTTGCTCAAACAGCTGATTGCACGGCAACCCGACTACCACCACGCATACAACGCGCTCGGGTATTCGCTGGCCGAACGGGGGATTCGACTGGAAGAGGCCCGCGGCCTCATCGGCAAAGCGCTGGAATACGCACCAAACGATCCGTTTATCACGGACAGTCTCGGCTGGGTCGAATTCCGGCTGGGCAACCGCGCTGAAGCCGTGCGCCTCCTGTCCAACGCTTTCAAGAGCCGTCCCGACGCGGAGATCGCGGCCCATCTGGGCGAGGTGCTCTGGACTTCCGGCGACCGGGAGCGTGCCGCCGAGGTGTGGCGTGAAGGACTGCGACTCAACCCCGACAACGAAACCCTGCAGGAAACCCTGAAAAGGCTGGGAGCCAAGCCCTGATGCAGCGAGCCTTTTCGGAGCGCCTGCCTTCAGGGCCTGGCCACCGCCTGGCGCGTCGCGCGCCCCTGTGGCTTCTGTCTCTGGTTCTTGTGTTGCTGACAGGTTGCGCCCAGCCTGGCCCCGCGCCTGAAAACTTGGGCCGCACGCTGTGGGTAGGCCGCCTGGCCCTGCAGGTGGAAGGACAAGCGTCGCAATCCTTTTCGGCATCGTTCGAGCTTTCGGGCACGGCGCAACAAGGCCGGTTCGAGGTGTTCACCCCTCTTGGCGGTACGCTGGCACAACTGCGCTGGGGTGCTGGCCACGCGGAACTCATCACCGCAGAGCAGACCCGGCAATCCGAGTCCTTGGATGCGTTGCTGCAGGAGGCCCTGGGGGCGGATATTCCCGTGGCAGCGCTGTTCAGTTGGCTGGAGGGCAATCCGGCCACGGCCCAAGGTTGGCAGGCCGATCTGTCGGCCATTGCACAGGGGCGGCTGGTCGCGTACCGCTTTGCGCCGCAGCCGCAGGCTACGCTGCGCATCGCCCTGACCCACTGACACCATGCAAGCTCTTTACGACGTGCCCGCCCCGGCCAAGCTCAACCTGTTTCTGCATATCGTGGGCCGTAGGCCCGACGGCTACCACCTGATCCAGTCCGCCTTCATGCTGATCGACTGGTGCGACACCCTGCACTTCGAACCACGCAGCGACGGCCGCCTCACCCGCGAAGACCTGGGCCCTCCCCTGCCGGACAACGACCTTTGCCTGCGGGCCGCCCAGGCACTGCAGGAAGCCGCGAGGTGCCCCTTGGGCGCCCATATCGGGGTGCTCAAGAGGATTCCCGCGCAGGCGGGCATGGGGGGCGGATCATCGGATGCCGCCAGCACGCTTCTGGCGCTGAATCGCCTCTGGAAACTCAACCTGCCCCTGACGCAGCTTGAATCCATCGGGCTGGGCCTAGGCGCCGACGTGCCCTTCTTTTTGCGCGGCCGCAACGCCTGGGTGGAAGGAATTGGTGAGATAATCACGCCGCTTGAGAACGCACATCAACTACCGCAAGCACGATTTGCGGTAGTGAAACCCGCGGCGGGTCTGGAGACAAAATCAATTTTTTCTCATCCAACCCTGAAACGAGATTCAGATAGTGCTACAATCTTAGGCTTTGCTGCAGCACACTACAATTTCGGTTGTAATGACCTGCAAACAGTTGCCCAGGCCCTGTGCCCCGATGTGACCCATGCCATTCAGTGGCTTGAATCACGCGGATTGCAAGGCAGGATGACTGGTTCAGGCAGTGCAGTGTTTGCGCAGATTTCGCGTGATGTTGATCTTCAAGGCGCCCCAGGCGATTGGCAGGTCGGAGCATGTGAAAATCTGATGCTTCATCCTCTGGCAGGATGGGCATCCGATGAGAATTGAGGTTGGCTGCATTTGCAGTCGACCTGTGTAGGGGAGTCGCCAAGCTGGTTAAGGCACCGGATTTTGATTCCGGCATGCAAAGGTTCGAATCCTTTCTCCCCTGCCAAATTTCTTTTCGCGTACAGGCTTTTTTTTCAAACTGCTGCTGGGACGCTCATGCAAGCCAACCACCCCGACTTCATGGTTTTCACCGGCAATGCCAATCCTGGCATGGCAGCTGAAATTGCCCAACACCTTGGCACCACCCTGGGTGCTGCCGATGTGGGTCGCTTCTCCGACGGTGAAGTCACCGTTGAAATCAAACAGAACGTGCGGGCCCGCGACGTTTTCGTGGTGCAGTCCACCTGCGCGCCTACCAACGAAAACCTGATGGAATTGCTGATCATGGTCGATGCGCTCAAGCGCGCCTCGGCCGAACGCATCAGCGCCGTGATCCCCTATTTCGGCTATGCCCGCCAGGACCGCCGCCCCCGCTCGACGCGCGTGCCCATCTCTGCCAAGGTAGTGGCCAACATGCTGCAGGCCGTGGGTGTGGCCCGCGTCCTGACCATGGACCTGCATGCCGATCAGATCCAGGGTTTCTTCGACATTCCGGTCGACAACATCTACGCCTCGCCCGTGCTGCTGGGCGATCTGCGCCAGAAGAACTACGACGACCTCATCGTCGTCTCGCCAGACGTGGGCGGTGTTGTTCGCGCACGCGCCCTTGCCAAGCAACTCGGCTGCGATCTGGCCATCATCGACAAGCGTCGCCCCAAAGCCAACGTGTCGGAAGTGATGCACGTGATCGGCGAGATCGACGGGCGCAACTGCGTGATCATGGACGACATGATCGACACCGCCGGCACGCTGGTAAAGGCGGCCGAAGTGCTCAAGGAGCGCGGCGCCAAGAAGGTGTATGCCTATTGCACGCACCCCATTTTTTCCGGTCCGGCCATCGAACGCATCGCCCAGGGTTCCGCCCTCGACGAAGTGGTGGTGACCAATACCATTCCCTTGAGCGACAACGCCAAGGGTTGCGCAAAAATCCGCCAGCTCTCCGTGGCTCCGCTGATCGCCGAGACGATCCAGCGCATTGCCAAGGGTGAGTCGGTCATGAGTTTGTTCTCGGACCAAGAGAATCTTTTCTGAGCGTCTGGCGCGCCCATGCAGGGCGTGCCGAGCGCAGGTCAAGATGCTTCAGGCCTCCTTCGGGAGGCTTGACTGTTCGAGGGCATTGCTGTGGGCTTGCCGCCATCGGGGCGAACAGGCCTTTTTTCAACGGGGATGGACTGGTCGCGGTCATCCCTTTTCAGGAGCTAACTATGAACTTCGTCGCTTATGAGCGCGCCAAGCAGGGTACGGGTGCGAGCCGCCGTCTGCGCAATTCGGGCAAGACGCCCGGCATCGTGTATGGCGGTTCTGCCGAACCCCAACTGATCGAGGTGGACCACAACGCACTGTGGCACGCCCTCAAGAAAGAAGCCTTCCACTCCAGCGTGCTGGACATGGAAGTGGCCGGCACCACCAGCAAGGTTCTGCTGCGTGACGTGCAATACCACCCCTACAAGCAACTGGTGCTGCACATTGACTTCCAGCGCGTGGACGACAAGACCAAACTGCACATGAAGGTGCCACTGCATTTCAGCAATGCAGAAGAGTCCGATGCAGTCAAGGTGGACAAGTGCATGGTGAACCCCGTCGTGAACGAACTCGACGTGACCTGCATGCCTTCCGACCTGCCCGAGTTCATCGCCGTGGATCTGAGCACGCTGAAGAAGGGTGTTTCGCTGCACCTCAAGGACATTAAGCTGCCCAAGGGTGTGAGCGCCGTGATCCGTGGCGGCCAGAACAACAACCCCGTGCTGGTTTCCGTGGCCAACCCCGTGGTGGAAGTGGAAGCGCCTGCCGCCGACGCGGCACCTGCCGCCGCCGATGCCAAGGGCAAGGGCAAGGGCAAGAAGTAAGGCCGGCGCACCGGTCTCTGCGGCACTGCCTCGGCAGTGCCGCATCCAACGGCCCACTTGTGTGGGCCGTTTTCATTGGTCGCCACCGATAATTGCGCACATGATCAAACTGTTTGTGGGCCTGGGCAACCCGGGGCCCGACTACGAGGCCACCCGCCACAACGCAGGCTTCTGGTGGATAGATGCGCTGGCGCACGAGCTCAAGGCCACGCTGGTCCCCGAGCGCAGCTACCACGGACTGGTGGCCCGCACCAGCGTGCACGGCCAGAGCGTCTGGCTGCTGCAGCCCCAGACGTTCATGAACCTCTCCGGAAAATCGGTAGCGGCACTGGCCCGGTTCTTCAAGATCCAGCCCGAGGAAATCCTCGTGGCGCACGATGAACTGGACATTCCCCCCGGCCAGGTGAAGCTCAAGCGCGGCGGCAGCCATGCAGGCCACAACGGCCTGCGAGACATCCATGCCCAACTGGGCTCGCCCGACTACTGGCGCCTGCGCATCGGCATCGGCCACCCGGGCGTCAAGGCCGAGGTGGCCAACTGGGTGCTGAAGAAACCCTCACCCGACCAGCGTACGTTGATCGAGGACAGCATTGAGCATTCCCTCAAGGCCCACGCCGCCATGCTCGCTGGCGACATGGACAAGGCCACGCTGCTGGTCCACACCACCAAGCCCCCGCGCCCGAAGCCGCCCCGTCCCGAAGACCGGTGAGGTCGCGGCGAGCCGGAAGACGGCGCGCCCCAGCGCCGCCCCCCCCTGCGCCTGCCCACGCGTTGCTATTGATTAAATAGCGAATTCCGCCCGCCAGGCAAGCGCATCAGGGCTCAAGCACTCAAACCTTGGTCGCCGCCTGCAAACGCTGGAACTTCTGCCACAGCGTCTCACGGCTTTCCACGTGCTGCGGGTCCACCGGAATGCACGACACCGGGCACAGCTGCACGCACTGGGGCTCGTCGAAATGTCCCACACATTCGGTGCACTTGTCGGGGTCGATCTCGTAGATCTCCTGACCGAGCGTGATGGCCTGGTTGGGGCATTCGGGCTCGCACACATCGCAGTTGATGCATTCGTCGGTGATCCTCAGTGCCATGCGCGCCTCCCCGAAAGAGGTTGGCACGGGTGCAATGAGGGCAAGGAGACGGTCTTCATGTTTACCATTATCCCGCGCCGTGCCCCCGCACCCTCCCCGCGCGAACAACCCACCACCGCCACCAGGGGTGCTTTGTCGGTATGCTGCGCAGGCAATCGCTTTTTGCCGCCCCGCCCTTCGCGCCGGCGGCCCACGCCACGAACCATGGGTTACTTCCTCCTCAAGCGCTTTCTCACGCTGCTGGCCACGCTGCTGGGCGCTTCCGTGGTCGTTTTCGTGGTACTGGACATCCTGCCGGGCAACGCCGCCCAGGTGCTCATGGGGCCGGATGCATCACCGGAAGCCGTTGCGGCCCTTGCAACCCAGTTGGGGCTCGATCGCCCCGCCGCGCAACGCTACTGGCAATGGGTGGCGGGCCTCGTGGTGGGAGACCTGGGCGACAGCGCGGCCTATGGCAGTCCGGTTCTGCAACTCGTGCTCGAGCGCCTGGCGCTCACGGTTCCGCTGGCGTTGATGGCCATGGCACTCAGCACCGTGCTGGCGCTGGCGGCGGGTGTGTACGCCGCCGCGCGGCACAACCGCTGGGGTGACCTGGGCGTGATGGGCCTGGCCCAGCTGGGCATAGCCATTCCCAACTTCTGGTTCGCCATCCTGCTGATTTTGCTGTTCTCGGTGAAGCTGCAATGGTTTTCCGCGGGGGGGTTTCCGGGCTGGAGCGAAGACAGCGGCGGCAGCCCCCTTGAAGCCCTGAAGGCGCTGTTGCTGCCGGCCACCGCACTGGCGGTGGTGCAGGCGGCCATTCTGGCGCGCATCACGCGCTCGGCCGTGCTGGATGTGCTGCGCGAGGACTTCGTGCGCACGGCGCGGGCCAAGGGCCTTTCGCGGCGGGCCGCGCTGTGGGGCCATGTGCTGCGCAACGCCATGATCCCGGTCGTCACCGTGATGGGCCTGCAGTTCGCCAATTTGCTGGCGGGCACCATCGTGGTCGAAAACGTCTTCTACCTGCCGGGCCTGGGCCGGCTGATTTTCCAGTCGATCGCCAACCGCGACCTGGTCGTGGTGCGCAACTGCGTGATGCTGCTGGCGGCGATGGTGGTGCTGGTCAATTTCTTTGTCGACCTGCTGTATGCCGCCATCGACCCCCGGGTGAAAGCCAGCGACATATGAGGTTCCCCCCTGAGCCGCTGCGCACCATCCCCCCAGGGGGACGCCACCCATGGCCTGGCAGGGCCGGTTCCACGGCGGCCCTGGTTTTCCGGCGCACCGGCTTCCAGCGCCGGGCGCTTCTCGAAAAGAGGGCAACGCACCCATGAGCGCAGCGATTTCATCATCCATCGCGTCGCCACATCACCGCTGGCTGCGCCGCGCCCTGGGCCACCGCAGCTTTGTTACGGGCGCCGTGCTGGTGGCGCTGCTGCTGGCCGCTGCAGCCCTGTCGCTGGCCTGGACGCCCTGGTCGCCCTACGAGATGGACCTGTCCTCCAAGCTGCAGCCCCCCACGGCCCAGCACTGGCTAGGCACCGATGCCTTTGGCCGCGACGTGGCGTCACTGCTGCTGGCGGGCGCACGCAATTCGCTGCTCGTGGGGGTGATCGCTGTGGGCATCGGCATGGGCGTGGGCGTGGGCCTCGGGCTGCTGGCCTCGGCACGGCGCGGCTGGGTGGAAGAAGCCATCATGCGGCTGGCCGACTTCACGTTCGCCTTTCCGGCCATCCTGTCCGCCATCATGATGACGGCGGTGTTTGGCGCCGGCATCGTGAATTCGATCATTGCCATCGGCATCTTCAACATCCCCACTTTCGCGCGGGTGACGCGCGCCTCGGCCAACGCGGTGTGGTCGCGCGAATTCATCCTGGCCGCGCGCGCCTGCGGCAAGGGCAGCGTGCGCATTTCGCTTGAGCATGTGCTGCCCAACATTGCCTCGGTGCTGATCGTGCAGGCCACGGTGCAGTTTGCGATTGCCATCCTGGCCGAGGCGGCGCTCTCGTACCTGGGCCTGGGCACGCAGCCCCCCGAACCTTCGTGGGGCCGCATGCTCAGCGACGCCCAGACCCTGATGTTCCAGGCACCGCTGCTGGCCGTATGGCCTGGCATGGCCATTGCCTTGGCGGTGCTGGGCCTGAACCTGCTGGGCGACGGCCTGCGCGATCTGCTCGACCCCCGCCTGGCACGCAAGCGCTGAGCCCGCCCGAACCATGCCCACCGCACCCACACCCCTGCTGCAAGTCACCAACCTGCGCATCCGCCTGCAAACGCACCGGGGCGCCGCCGATGCGGTGCGCGGCATCGACTTCACGCTGCGGCGCGGCGAAACCCTGGGGCTCGTGGGCGAGTCCGGTTGCGGCAAGTCGCTCACCGCGCTGGCGCTCATGGGCCTGCTGCCAGAGGCCGCGCAGGCCAGCGGCAGCATCCGGCTGGACGGCCAGGAGCTGCTGGGGCTGCCAGACCGCGCGCTGTGCCGCCTGCGCGGCGACCG
>NZ_ACQT01000026.1 GCF_000175235.1 Acidovorax delafieldii 2AN
TATACAGTATTCAATGCCTTGGGGGGCAAGTATTACATCGCCCCGGTCATGTGCCCGGGCCCGGCTTCAACGGCCGGCTGTTTTTCAGAGGCGTTCCAGCGCCCGCTCGCACCAGTCCGCCACGGCGGCCTCGGCAGGGCTGGCACGCTCGGACAGACGGGGCCAGCGTCGGTAACAGGCGTTGACGATGCTTCCCAGCTGCCACAGCGCCTCGCGCCCCACCAGCGCAACCTCGGCCAGTCCGACGGCATCGCCCTGGAGGTGTTCCAGCAGGTCGCCTTGCTGCCCAGGGTGGGAGCCCGCCTCGATCAAGGCCTTTTGCAGGGCCTGCAGGCGGGCATCGGCAAAGGCGAACACGCCGCCGGGCTCCTGCCGCACGGCCAGAGGCAAGGCGGCCTTGAGCTGTTCCCACTGCGCGAAGGCGTCAGCCAGGGTGTCAATGTGCGCGGGCGCATCGGCGCCCAGCGGCACCAGGGCCGACTCACGCGTCTCGTCCTCCTGCAGCAGGGGGAGCACATGGGCCACCAGCGCGGCTGGAAACTTGCGGTGGTTCAGCCGCAGCATCAGTGACAGCCGCTGGGCGGACATGTCGGTATATTTTTCGTAGAAGGCGGTCACCACCTCTGCGAGCAAAAGAATGCGCCCCATCGGCGAGATATCCGCCCCCGGCAGGCTGCGAGGGTAACCGCTGCCATCCATGCGCTCGTGGTGCTCGAGCACGGCAATCGCCACCGCCTGGGGGTAGACGCCGGCATCCTGGAGCATCAGCATGGACGTGATGGGATGGGCCACCAGGTGCTTGCGCTGTGCGCCCTGCACCTTGTGGTGGGGGTCCATCCAGGACGGGTCCATGTGCAGAACCCCCGCGTCGTGCAGCAGCGCGGCAGCAGCCACCGACACGCAGTCGCGTTCGCCCAGGCCGCTTTTCAGAGCCAGGAAAACGGCAACCATCATCATCTGCAGGCTGTGCCGGAACAGATCGGGCCGCTGCTCGCGCATGACGGTGAGCTTGCAGGCGATGGGCTCGGGCAGAGGTATGGAGCGCAGGGGCTGCAGCAGCCTGTCGCACGAACCGTCGAGCGCCTGTGCCAGCAACTGGGGCAGTGCACTCTCTTGTGCCAGTTCTTGGCCAGCGGCCATCAGGGCAGGGACATCCACCGCGTTCTCGATGGTGAGGTGGCGGTCGATTGGCTCGCGCAGCTTGTGCTGCACCAGCCGATCGTACAGCCGGCTGTCGATGCGCGCCCCTTTTTCGACCAGCTTGACGCCGTTGTCGGTGTAGATGGCGTCCTGGGTCACCACCGCGCGGCGGTTGGCCATGTCGGTGAGCGCACGCAGGTAGTAAGGGCTGTCAGGAGGGGGGGCCGCCAGGAATGGATCTGTCATGCGCAAGCTTGAAAAGGCAGAGCCTTTGAATATAAAACCATACTGGGCTATGCACCATGCAAAAGGCCCGCTCGCGCGGGCCTGCCTTGAGAGAGCGCAATGACCGCATTTACGGCAGCAGTGCCGCACCCGTCTTGGCTTGCAGGGCATCGAACGTCACGCCCGGGGCCAGTTCGACCACCTTGAGGCCCAGCGGCGTCACATCCATGACGGCCAGGTCGGTGATGATGCGATCGACCACGCCCACACCCGTGAGGGGCAGCGTGCACTTGGGCAGGATCTTCATGTCCTCGGTGCCGTCCTTCTTGCGCGCCACGTGCTCCATGAGCACGATCACGCGCTTGACGCCAGCCACCAGGTCCATGGCGCCGCCCATGCCCTTGACCATCTTGCCCGGAATCATCCAGTTGGCCAGGTCGCCCTGCTCGCTGACCTGCATGGCACCCAGGATGGACAGGTTGATCTTGCCGCCGCGGATCATCGCGAAGGACTGGTCCGAACTGAAGATGGACGAGCCGGGAATGGTGGTCACCGTCTGCTTGCCGGCGTTGATGAGATCGGCGTCCACCTTGTCTTCGGTGGGGAAGGCACCGATGCCCAGCATGCCGTTCTCGGACTGCAGCCAAACTTCCTTGTCGCCGGTGAAGTTGGCCACCAGCGTAGGGATGCCGATGCCCAGGTTCACGTAGAAACCGTCTTCGAGTTCTTGCGCGGCGCGTGCCGCCATCTGGTCTTGGGTCCACGGCATGGTTCAGGCTCCTGCTTTCTCGGTGATGGTGCGCTTCTCGATGCGCTTCTCGGGGTTCGGGTTGTGCACGATGCGGTGCACGTAGATGCCCGGCAGGTGGATCTGGTCGGGGTCCATGGCGCCCGTTTCCACGATCTCCTCCACTTCGACGATGCAGACCTTGCCGGCCATCGCAGCGGCCGGGTTGAAGTTGCGCGCCGTCAGGCGGAACTGCAGGTTGCCCGACTTGTCGGCGCGATGCGCCTTGACCAGCGCCACGTCAGGCACCAGCGAGCGCTCCATCACGTAGGTTTCACCGTCGAACTCGCGCAGTTCCTTGCCTTCGGCCACGACGGTGCCCACGCCTGTCTTGGTGAAGAAGGCCGGGATGCCTGCGCCGCCGGCGCGCAGCTTCTCGGCCAGCGTGCCCTGGGGCGTGAATTCGAGCTCCAGTTCGCCCGCCAGGTACTGGCGCTCGAACTCCTTGTTTTCACCCACGTAGGACGAGATCATTTTCTTGATCTGGCGGGTTTCGAGCAGCTTGCCCAGGCCGAAGCCATCCACGCCGGCATTGTTGGAGATCACCGTGAGGTTTTTTGCCCCCGAATCGCGCAGCGCGTCGATCAGCGCCTCGGGAATACCGCACAGGCCGAAGCCCCCCACGGCCAGCAACTGGCCATCGGCAACCATGCCCTCAAGGGCCTTGGCCGCGGACGGAAATAACTTTTTCACCATGATCTCCTTGCTAGTTTTGATGCGTTACGATACTACGTACGTATATAAGTAGTACCCCGTAAAGAATTGCACTATGGACGTTGATTACAGACTGGCCTTTGAACTGGCTCCCGTGGGGCTGGTGCTCTCGCGCAACCGAACCATGATGGACTGCAACCGGCATGTCTGTGAAATGTTCGGCGCCTCGCGCGAGGTGCTGATCGGGCAGTCTTTCCAAGTGCTCTATCCCAGTGCCGATGAGTACGAGCGCCTGGGTGCCCACATGGAACCCATCCTCAACGCCAAGGGTTACTACGCCGACAACCGCATCATGAAGCGGGCCAACGGCGAAGTGTTCTGGTGCCATGTGTCGGGCCGCGCCCTCAACCGTGAAGCGCCCCACGAATCGGGCATCTGGAGTTTTGAAGACCTCAGCTCGCAACGCACCGTCAAGGCCGAACTCACGGGACGCGAGCGCGAAGTGGCGGCCAAGCTGCTGGAGGGCCTGACTTCCAAGGAAATAGGCAAGGCCCTTGAGATCAGCCACCGCACCGTGGAAATCTACCGCGCCCGCCTCATGCGCAAATACAACGCCTCCACGGCGGCCGATCTGGTGCACAAGCTGGTGGCGGGCAGTTAGGGCCTGCCCGGTCCATCCACCACGTCGGAGGCAGTGCGAAAGGCCTCCACCGCCGCGGGCAGGCCGCAGTAGATGCTGGCGTGCAGCAGCACTTCCTGGATTTCCTGGGCCGTGGCACCGTTGTTGAGAGCGCCACGCACATGCCCTTTGAGTTCATGCTGGCGGCCCAGGGCCGTGAGAAAAGCCACCGTGATCAGGCTGCGGGTCTTCAGGTCGAGCCCTGGCCGCTGCCACACGTCACCCCAGGCATTGCGCGTGATGAATTCCTGGATGGGTTGGGTGAACTCCGTAGCGCCATCGAGCGCCCGTGCCACGAAATCCTCCCCCATCACTTCCTTGCGTCGGGCGAGCCCCGCCTCGTACTGGGCCTGCTGGTGCGTGTCCATTCTTTTCCTTTCCAAAAAACTGCCATCTTGGCGCAAGCCGTTGCGCGGGAGAAATCTCTATGGCCGGCTTGCAGAAATACTATGGCGCAGGCCTTGCCCTTTGAATAGCAAACAAAAATAATAAATACATTGTCGATAGCAAACATCTATTTATCGGCAATCGTCAATTGTCAACTGCCCGCTCGGACAGCCATCGCGCACAGACCAGGCGGGGTTGCATTGACGCCGATCCACGCTTTGAAGGGACACACGCCATGACCAAACTCACCACCGCCGCTGGCGCACCGGTTGCAAACAACCAGGACTCGCTGACCGCAGGCCCGCGCGGCCCCATGTTGCTGCAGGACCTGTGGCACCTGGAAAAGCTGGCCCACTTCCACCGCGAGGTGATCCCCGAGCGCCGCATGCACGCCAAGGGCTCGGGCGCGTTCGGCACTTTCACAGTCACAGGCGACATCACGGCCTACACCCGCGCCAAGGTGTTCTCGGCGGTTGGCAAGCAGACGGAGCTGTTCGCGCGCTTTTCCACCGTGGCCGGCGAGCGCGGTGCGGCCGATGCCGAACGCGACATCCGCGGCTTTGCCGTGAAGATGTACACCGAGGAAGGCAACTGGGACCTGGTGGGCAACAACACGCCGGTGTTCTTCTTCCGCGACCCGCTCAAGTTCCCCGACCTGAACAAGGCCGTCAAGCGCGACCCGTACACCAACCTGCGCAGCCCCGAGAGCAACTGGGATTTCTGGACCGGCCTGCCCGAGGCACTGCACCAGATCACCATCGTGATGAGCGACCGCGGCATCCCGCGCGGCTACCGCCACATGCACGGCTTCGGCTCACACACCTACAGCCTCATCAACAAGGAAGGCGTGCGCCATTACGTGAAGTTCCACTGGGTCTGCCAGCAGGGCATCGAGAACCTGAGCGACCAGGAGGCCGCCGCCGTGGTGGCGAATGACCGCGAAAGCAGCCAGCGCGACCTGCTCGAAGCCATCGACCGTGGCGACTTTCCGAAGTGGAAGTTGTGCGTGCAGATCATGACCGAGGAGCAGGCGCAGACCTACCGCTTCCACCCGTTCGACCTGACCAAGGTGTGGAGCAAGAAGGACTTCCCGCTCATCGAGGTCGGCGTGATGGAACTCAACCGCAACCCCGACAACTACTACGCCGACGTGGAGCAGGCTTCGTTCGCGCCCAGCAACTTGGTGCCGGGCATCGGCCCCTCGCCCGACCGCATGCTGCAGTCGCGCCTGTTTTCGTATGCCGACGCGGCGCGCTACCGCCTGGGCGTGAACCACCACCAGATCCCGGTGAATGCGCCCCGCTGCCCCGTCAACCACTACCACCGCGACGGCGCGATGCGGGTGGATGGCAACTTCGGCCGCACCATCGCCTACGAGCCCAACACCAAGGGTGCATGGCAGGAGCAGCCCGAGTACGCAGAGCCCGTGGAAAAGCTCTACGGCGACGCCAGCCGCTGGAACTACCGCGAAGACGACGCCGACTACTTCACCCAGCCCGGCGACCTGTTCCGCCTGATGGCGCCCGAGAAGCAGCGCCTGCTGTGCGAGAACACCGCGCGCAACATCCACGGCGTGTCGCAGCACATCATCGACAAGCACATCGCGCACTGCACCAAAGCCGACCCGGCCTACGGCGCGGGCGTGAAGGCCGCGCTTGAGGCCGTGCGCGCCGGCAAGCTGTAAGCCTCCACCAAGGCACGGGGCCGCACTGCAGCGCCCCGCCCCCTTGTGGCGCGGGGCGCTTTTCATGGGCCCGGCAGGAGCGGCAGCCCGGCACACTCCAGGATCATCGCCGCAGCGGATGCATTCAAGCCGACTTACTGGACGCCATGGGCCTGGATTCGGCCCTTGCGCAGGGGCCACGGCGGGCGAAGGATGCCCAATGCCTTGCTGCCGCCCTCGCATGCATGCGAGAGTGCAGCCGCCGTGCCCCGCCCCACAGCAAGCGCACCTGGCATGGCGCTCACACCAGCCCACAGACGATGCCCTGCACACAGGCTGCCCGGCAATCAAGCCTTTTGCCTCGTCGTGAGCGCTTGAAGTCGCAACGGGGCCGGGCAAAGGCATGCCTGAGATGGATGCTTATGATGTCCGTACATCCTGGTTCACTCCGTCTTCCATGTCCGCGCCCAAAGGGCGCCCCCATCCCGTTCCATGAAGCCCTCTATCGACGAACTGCTGGGTCGCATCCACGCCCTTGAAACCCAGATAGAGCAGGAATACGGGGCCCTGCGCACCGAATTTGAACTGCGCCGCGCCTCCCTCGCCGACCGCTTCGTGGATCTGCAGCGCAGCCAGAAGGTGGGGCTGTGGACCTACCTGCGGCACAGCCGCTGGCCCGTCGTGCTGACGGCCCCGCTCATCTACGCGGGGTGGGTGGTGTTCGCGCTGCTGGATTTGTTCATCAGCCTCTACCAGGCGGTGTGCTTTCCGATCTACGGGATCGACAAGGTACGGCGCGCCGACTATCTGGTGTTCGACCGCACCGACCTGCCCTACCTGAACCTGATCGAGAAATTCAACTGCCTTTACTGCTCATATGGCAACGGCGTCGTCGGGTTTGCCCGCGAGGTGGCCGCGCGGACAGAGCAGTACTGGTGCCCCATCAAGCATGCCCGGCGCATACGCCACGCCCACCCCTACTACCCCCGGTTCTTCGAGCACGGCGATGCCGAAGCCTTCCGCCAGGGGCTGGAGCGGCTGCGCCAACAAGAGGCCACTGCATCAGACCCACCATCCAAGGAGACACCATGAGCCTTCGCTATCCCCACCCTGAGCTTGGCACCCTGCCCGAAGACATCCGCGCCCGCATTCTCGAAGTGCAGGAGAAAGCCGGATTCATCCCCAACGTGTTTCTGGCCTTTGCACGCCGCCCGGCCGAGTGGCGCGCCTTCTTTGCCTACCACGACGCACTCATGCTCAAGGAAGAAGGCAGCCTGACCAAGGGTGAGCGCGAGATGATCGTCACCACCACCAGCGCGGCCAACCAGTGCCTGTATTGCGTGGTGGCGCACGGCGCCATCCTGCGCATTTATGAAAAGAACGCCTTCGTGGCCGACCAGGTGGCCGTGAACCACCGCAAGGCCGACATCACGCCGCGCCAGCGCGCCATGCTCGACTTTGCGATGAAGGTCTGCCAGCGCGCGCACGAGGTGGACGATACCGACTTTGCCGCGCTGCATGCACACGGCTTCGACGACGAGGACATCTGGGACATCGCCGCCATCACGGCGTTCTTTGGCCTGAGCAACCGCATGGCCAGCTTTGCCGGCATGCAGCCCAACCCCGAGTTCTACCTGATGGGCCGCCTGCCCAAGGCAAAAAAAACCGGATAACTATTGATTTGATAGCATTCAGCGCTTTTCCTGCAAGCGCTGCACGGTGGTTTCACTCCAAACTACGCCGACACCAGTGCCCGCATCCAGTCGGGCAGTGCCACCGCTTTCTGCGCCGGAAAATCCACCCAGATGGTGGTGGCGCCGCCGGCCGCGCACACCACGCCCGGTTGGTCTGCCCGCTCCATCGTGCCCCAGGTCTCGAACGTGGTGCGGCCCGGGTCGCTCACATACAGCTTGAGCAGCACGTCGGCCGGGTATTCGAGCTGGCGGTAGAAATTGCAGAAGGCATTGACGATGACGGGCCCCTGCCCTCGCGGATCAGGGTTGCAGCCCACCGACACCATCCACTCGATGCGCGCCGTCTCCAGGTAGCGAAAGTACACCGTGTTGTTGACATGGCCCATGGCATCCATGTCGCCCCAGCGCACGGGAAAGCGCATCTCGTAAACCAGCTTCTTGACTTCGGGGATTTCAATCTTCATCGCTGTGCCCTTGACGGGTGGTGTCCGCGCCCCAGCCTCGCCGGAATGCCGACGCAGGGGCGCAGCGGGGCCTCAGACGGCAAAACCGTCGTCGGCAGCAATCACCGCACCATTCAC
Source organism: Acidovorax delafieldii 2AN (assembly GCF_000175235.1). Lineage (GTDB taxonomy): Bacteria > Pseudomonadota > Gammaproteobacteria > Burkholderiales > Burkholderiaceae_C > Acidovorax > Acidovorax delafieldii_B. The sequence continues at coordinate 7,811 of NZ_ACQT01000026.1, forward strand.
GAAGTGGCTCTGGTCGCTGGCCAGCATCACGATGAGCGCATCCAGGTCCTGCGGCTCGCCCACGCGCTTGCGCGGCAGCATGGCCACGAGCTTCTGGCCCTGCTCGGTCTGCCAATGGCTATGGTTGATCTCGGTGTCGATGTAGCCCGGGCAAATGGCGTTCACGTTGATGCCGAAGCGTCCCCATTCCAGCGCCATGGCACGGGTCATCTGCACCACCGCGGCCTTGCTCATGCAATAGGCCCCGATCTGCGGCAGCACCTTGAGCCCGGCCATCGAGGCGATGTTGATGATGCGCCCGCCCGTGAAGCTGCCCGGCGCCGCACCGCGCGAGCGGGCCAGCATGCGCTTGCCCACTTCCTGCGCCACGAAGAACGCGCCCTTGACGTTGGTGTCGAAGATGAAATCGTAGTCTTCGGGCGTCACGTCCTGGATGCGCTGCGTGGTGGACACCCCCGAGTTGTTGACCAGGATGTCGATCGAACCCATTTCCGTCTCGGCATGGGCCACGGCGGCCTTGATGGAGTCGTGGTCGGTCACGTCCAGTTCGACCACATGGGCATCACCGCCTTCGCCCTCAATGCGGGCACGCAATTCCTTGAGCTTTTCCAGCCGCCGGCTGGCCAGCACCACGCCTGCGCCCGCGCGGGCCAGGGTGCGCGCGAACTGGGCCCCCAGCCCGCTGGATGCGCCCGTCACCAGGGCCACGCGGCCGGACAAATCGATGCTATAGGCCATTGGCAATCTCTCCCCTGATTAAAAATAGAACGATCGTTCGATTGTGTGTATTCCCATGAATACAATCAGTCGCCAGACGGACAGTGCTTTACGGCACCGCCTGCAGAAAATCACCCATTATCAAACGCCCGACGAGACGCCAATGACAAACCAAGAAATCCTTGCCCAGTATGGTCCCCGCGAAGCCATGGAGTACGACGTGGTCGTGGTCGGCGGCGGCCCTGCCGGCCTGTCCACCGCCATCCGGCTCAAGCAGCTCGCCGCCGAAAAAGGCCAGGACGTGTCGGTCGTGGTGCTGGAAAAAGGCTCCGAGCCCGGCGCGCACATCCTCTCGGGCGCCATCATGGACCCCAAGGCCCTGAGCGAACTGATTCCTGACTGGAAGGAAAAGGGCGCACCGCTGAACCAGCCCGTCACCGACGACGCCATGGTCTTCCTGGGCGAGAAATCGTCGTTTCGCACGCCCAACTTCCTGCTGCCCGGCTGCTTCCAGAACCACGGCAACTACATCGTCAGCCTGGGCAACGTGACGCGCTGGCTGGCCCAACAGGCCGAAAACCTGGGCGTGGAAATTTTCCCGGGCTTTGCCGCCGCGGAAGTGCTCTACAACGATGACGGCAGCGTCAAGGGTGTGGCCACGGGCAACATGGGCGTGAGCAAGGAAGGCGAGCCCACGGGCGACTTCCAGCTCGGCATGGAGCTGCACGCCAAGTACACCATCTTCGCCGAGGGCGCGCGCGGCCAGTTGGGCAAGCAGGTCATCGCCCGCTTCAAGCTCGACGCCGAAAGCGACCCGCAGACCTATGGCATCGGCATCAAGGAACTGTGGGAAATCGACCCCGCCCGCCACCAGCCCGGCTTCGTGCTGCACACCGCCGGCTGGCCCATGGACAACAGCACCTACGGCGGCGCCTTCCTGTACCACATGGAAGACAACAAGGTCACGCTGGGCTTCATCACGGGCCTGGACTACGCCAACCCCTACCTGAGCCCGTTCGAGGAGTTCCAGCGCTGGAAGACGCACCCCAACATCCGCTACTACCTCGAGGGCGACGAATCCAAGGGCATCAAACCTGCCAAGCGCATCGGTTACGGCGCACGCGCCATCACGGCCGGCGGCCTGATGAGCCTGCCCAAGACCGTGTTCCCGGGTGGCGCACTGGTGGGCTGCGATGCAGGCTACCTCAACGTCAGCCGCATCAAGGGCAGCCACGCCGCCATCAAGACCGGCATGCTGGCCGCAGAAGCAGCCTACGACGCCGTTGTGGCGGGGCGCCAGCATGACGAACTCACCGCCTACCCCAAGGCGTTCGAGGCCAGCTGGCTCTATACCGAGCTGAACAAGGCGCGCAACTTCAAGGCCTGGTTCAAGAAGGGCCTGACGGTGGCCACGCTGATGAACGGCATCGAGCAATTCGTGCTCAAGGGCCATATTCCATGGACTCTGCACCGCGACAAGCCTGACCACGCCTACCTCAAGCCCGCGGCCGAGTGCAAGCCCATCGTCTACCCCAAGCCCGACGGCAAGATCACGTTCGACCGCCTCTCCAGCGTGTTCGTGAGCAACACCAACCACGCCGAGAACCAGCCGCCCCACCTCACGCTCAAGGATGCGAGCGTGCCGGTGAACGTCAATCTGGCCAAGTACGCCGGCCCCGAGGCGCGCTACTGCCCGGCCGGCGTGTACGAGTTCGTGCCCGATGAAGCCAAAGGCGGCAGCGCGCAGCGCCTGCAGATCAATGCGCAGAACTGCGTGCACTGCAAGACCTGCGACATCAAGGACCCAACGCAGAACATCGTCTGGGTGGCCCCCGAAGGCGGCGGCGGCCCCAACTACTCGGGCATGTAAAAACCATAGCACTCCGTGCACGAAGGGCCTGCGCTGCAGGCCCTTTTCACGACCAATTTACCCTCACCCCGCGAAACCCGACCGCACCACGGGGCGGCTGGCCCCGCATGCCAGCGCCATGCCTGCGCGCAGTAAACTTGACCGCCGGCCCCGGTGCACGCGCCTTGGTCGGCCCACTTCCCACCAAAACAGAAAGACCGCGCAGATGAACATGAAGCAATTGCCCTGGATGTCCCTGGGCGCCCTGGCCCTGGCCGTGGCCGCCGTGGCACCCGCCAGCGCACAGCAAAAATCCGTGGCAGTGACCGCCATCGTCGAACACCCCGCCCTCGACTCCGTGCGCGACGGCGTACAGGCAGGCCTCAAGGAAGCGGGCTTCGAGGTCGGCAAGAACCTCAAGTGGCAATACCAGAGCGCGCAGGGCAACACCGGCACGGCCGCGCAGATCGCGCGCAAGTTCGTGGGCGACAAGCCCGATGCCATCGTCGCCATCGCCACGCCCTCGGCCCAGGCCCTGGTGGCGGCCACCAAGAGCGTGCCCGTGGTGTTCTCGGCCGTGACCGACCCCGTTGCCGCCAAGCTGGTCAAGGACTGGGAACCCTCCCACAACAATGTGACCGGCGTGTCCGATCTGCTGGCTCTCGACAAGCAGATGGAACTCGTCAAGCAGGTGGTGCCCGGCGCCAAGCGCGTGGGCATGGTCTACAACCCCGGCGAAGCCAACTCGGTCGTCGTGGTCAAGCAACTGCAGGCGCTGCTGCCCAAGCTGGGCATGACGCTGGTCGAAGCCGCTGCGCCCCGCTCGGTGGACGTGAGCAGTGCCGCGCGCAGCCTGATCGGCAAGGTCGATGTGATCTACACCAACACCGACAACAACGTGGTGTCGGCCTATGAGGCGCTGGTGAAGGTGGGGCAGGACGCCAAGATCCCGCTGGTGGCTTCGGACACCGACAGCGTCAAGCGCGGCGCCATCGCGGCCTTCGGCATCAACTACCGCGACCTGGGCGAGCAGACCGGCCGCATGGTGGCACGTATCCTGAAGGGCGAAAAGCCCGGCGACATCAAGCCCGAGATCAGCACCAAAATGGAACTGTTCGTGAATCCCGGCGCCGCCGAAAAGCAGGGCGTGAAGCTGCCCGACGCGCTGGTCAAGTCGGCCGTGCAGGTCGTGCACTGAACGACCGATTCCTACTGGGCGCGCCGCTGTGCGGCGCGCGTGTGCAGGAGCCATGCCATGCGTGGCTCCTGCTTTGTTTTTGATTTCTGCCCCCCGCCTGTTCCATGTCTTTCTTTTCCCTGCTCGGCGCCGTTGAAATCGGCCTGATCTTCAGCCTGGTGGCGCTGGGGGTTTTCATCTCGTTCCGGCTGCTGCGCTTTCCCGACCTCACGGTGGACGGCAGCTTTCCGCTGGGCGGCGCCGTCTGCGCCATCCTGATCTCCACCGGCACCAACGCCTGGCTGGCCACGCTGGCGGCCACGGCGGCGGGAGCGGTGGCCGGGCTGATCACCGGCTGGCTCAACGTCAAGCTCAAGATCATGGACCTGCTGGCCAGCATCCTGATGATGATTGCGCTGTACTCGATCAACCTGCGCATCATGGGCGGCCCCAATGTGCCCCTCATCAACGACCCCACGCTGTTCGTGCTGCTGCAGCCCGAAGGCATGGACGACTACATCGCGCGCCCCCTGATCCTGGTGGTGATCGTGCTGGCCGCCAAGCTGCTGCTGGACTGGTTCTTTGCCACCGAACGGGGCCTGGCCATCCGCGCCACCGGCTCCAACGCCCGCATGGCCCGCGCCCAGGGCGTGAACACCGGCGCCATGCTGCTGCTGGGCATGGCAATTTCCAACGGCTTGGTGGGCCTGGCCGGCGCGCTGTTTGCGCAGACCCAGGGCGGCTCGGACATTTCCATGGGCATCGGCACCATCGTGATCGGCCTGGCGGCCGTGATCGTGGGTGAGAGCATCCTGCCTTCGCGCCGCCTGGTGTACGCCACGCTGGCCGTGGTGATCGGCGCCATCGCCTACCGCTTCTTCATCGCACTGGCGCTCAACAGCGACTTCATCGGCCTCAAGGCGCAAGACCTGAACCTCGTGACGGCCGTGCTGGTGGCGGTGGCGCTGGTCATTCCGCAGCTCAAGCGCAAGCTCGCCAAGCGCAAGCCGTCCTGAACCCGCGCACCGAAAGAGCCCCATGCTGAGCGCCCAACACCTCGAAATCACCTTCAACCCCGGCACGCCGATTGAGACGCGCGCCTTGCGCGGCATGTCGCTGGACATTCCGGCCGGGCAATTCGTCACCGTCATCGGCTCCAACGGCGCCGGCAAGTCCACCTTTCTGAATGCCATCTCCGGCGACCAGACGGTGGACAGTGGCCGCATCGCCATCGATGGCGTGGATGTCACGCGCATGCCCGTGTGGGCCCGCGCCGAGCGCGTGGCCCGTGTGTTCCAGGACCCGATGGCCGGCACCTGCGAAGACCTCACCATCGAAGAGAACATGGCCCTGGCGCAGCGCCGGGGCACCTTTCGCGGCCTTGGCCGCGCCGTCAAGGCGTCGATGCGCGAAGGCTTTCGCGAACGCCTGGCCACGCTGGGCCTGGGCCTCGAAAACCGCCTCACGGACCGCATCGGCCTGCTCTCTGGCGGTCAGCGCCAAGCCGTGAGCCTGCTCATGGCCGCGCTGCAACCCTCGCGCATCCTGCTGCTCGACGAGCACACCGCCGCGCTCGACCCGCGCACGGCCGACTTCGTGCTGCGCCTGACCGAGCGCATCGTGGCCGAGAGCAAGCTGACCACCATGATGGTCACGCACAGCATGCGGCAAGCGCTCGACGTGGGCGAGCGCACCGTGATGCTGCACCAAGGCCAGGTGGTGCTCGATGTGTCCGGCGAAGAACGCAAGCGCCTGGACGTACCCGACCTGCTTCACATGTTCGAAAAGGTGCGCGGCGAGAAGCTTGCCGACGACGCGCTGTTGCTGGGCTGACACCCGCACGCTCGCCACAGCACTATCAAATAAATAGCTGCTTGCGCTTGCAACACAAGCGCAAGCGGCTATTTTTACTTGAAAATCAATCCACGAACAACGGCAGATCGGCTTTCTTCAGCGTGCGCAGCACAAAGCTGGAGCGGCTGTGGCTGATGCCCTTGATCTTGTAGAGCTTCTCGCGCAGCAGGCGCTCGTAGTCGCGCGTGTCTTTGACCACCACCCGCAGCAGGTAGTCGTAATCGCCCGACACCAGGTGCGCCTCGATCACCTCGGGAATGCTGGCCAGGGTTTCGCCAAATTTCTCCAGGGTGTTGTCGGAATGGCTGTCGAGCGTGACCATGACCAGCACCGTGTCCGACAGATCGAGCGCGCGCGGATTGATGCGCACGGTGTAGCCCTCGATCACGCCAGCCTCTTCCATCTTCTTGATGCGCCCCCAGCACGGCGATGGGCTCAGACCCACAGCCTGGCCGATCTCTTGCAGGCTGGCGCGGGCGTTGGCCTGCAAGACGGCGAGGATTTTTCTGTCGAGACGATCCATTCGGTTAATTATTCTTCAAATTTCTGCACAGCAGAAAAACATTCTGCAAAATCGCATTTCTTCCATCATTTCAGAAAATTAAACCAGGGCCCGCGCTGCATACTTCAATGCATCAAGGCCCTCTTACCGGAAGGCACAAACTGACAAGGCCCCGGCGGGTTACCGCCCGCCCGGGGCGCTTGACAAGCCTGCAGCGCCCCAAGTCCGTGCCCTTGCCGCCCGCCATGCCGAACGCGCTGTGGCCGCGCCCGCCAGGAGAGCATGCCGGCCATTCCACAGCCCCCCGCTCTTCACACCTGCACCCGACCCGTGCCACCGCGCAGGCACCGCCACGGCTTGCCGCTGATAAGCATGCTTACCAGCACAAACCCCGATGCCCGGCACCATGCTGCAGCGCCATAATTTTTCCAGTGCGCGGCGCAGGCCCCGTGCCGCGACCTCCGCCGGAAGCCGCACCCCACCATCCCCTCACTGGAGACACCATGCAATTGACCAGACTCGTCGTCGGCCTCGGCCTTGCGCTCGGCTTCATGGCAACCGCCGCCGCACAGACCACCATGCGCATCAGCATCTCGACGGCGCAGAACTCGCACCAGGGCGTGGCCATCGACACGTTTGCCAAGGAAGTGGAAAAGCGCACTGGCGGCCGCTACAAGGTGCAGACCTTCTACAACGGCGCCCTGGGCGGGGAGCGCGAATCCATCGAGGCCGTGCAACTGGGCACGCAGGAACTTGCCTTCAGCTCCAGCGGCCCCATCCCCAACTTCGTGCCCGAGACCAAGATCCTCGACGTGCCCTTCCTGTTCCGCGACAAGGCCCACGCCCGCGCCGTGCTGGACGGCCCCATTGGCCAGGAACTGCTCACCAAGTTCGATGCCAAGGGCTTCAAGGCGCTGGCCTGGGCCGAGAATGGCTTTCGCCACATGACCAACAGCAAGCGCGATGTGAAGGAGCCCGGCGACCTCAAGGGTCTGAAGATGCGCACCATGGAAAACCCCGTGCACATCGCCGCCTACAAGGGCTTTGGCATCATCACCACGCCCATGGCGTTCCCTGAAGTGTTCACGGCCCTGCAACAGGGCACCGTGGATGGGCAGGAGAACCCGCTGCCCGTGATCATCTCGGCCAAGTTCGACCAGGTGCAAAAGCACCTCACGCTCACGGGCCACGTGTATTCGCCCTGCATCTTCGTGATGAACAAGGCGGCATTCGACAAGCTGTCGGCTGCCGACAAGCAGGCGTTCGTCGACGCCGCCAAGGAAGGCACCAAGGCCAATCGAGCCCGCGTGGACGAAGACGATGCCAAGGGCGTGGCCGACCTGCGCGCCAAGGGCATGACCGTGATCGAGAACGTGGACAAGGCCAAGTTCGTGGCCGCGCTGGCGCCCGTGAATGCCGAATTCGAGAAGCAGTTCGGCAAGGCGGCGCTCGATAAGATCCGCAATTTCAAGTAACCAGCCAGAGCTTCGTTTTTGATAGCTACCAGCGCCCGTTGACCCTGCGTCAGCGGGCGCTTTTGATTTATGAAAAAGATATTTCTCTCGTTTGAACGTTGGACCACGTTCGCGGCCATGCTGGGTGCCTGTGCCATGCTGGCACTGGCGTCGACGTTGGGGATGTTCCAGATCCTCATGCGCTTTGTACTGGAGCAGCCCGCCGAATGGACTGAGGTGCTGATCCGCTTCAGCCTGATCTGGATGGTCTTCCTGGCCATTCCGGCGGCCTTCCGCCAGGGGGCGATGGTGAGCGTGGACGTGCTCTACCGCTGGAGTCCGCCGCGCGTGCGCCGCGTGCTCGACTGGGTGGTGTGCCTGGCGGCATTGGCCCTGATCGGCGTGATCATCTGGTGGGGCTGGGACTACGCCGTGCGTGGAGGCGTGCAATCCATGGCCGGGCTGGAATCGGTGTCGATGTTCTGGGCCTACCTCGCCATGCCCGTGGGCGGGCTTTTCAGCATGGTGGGCATCATCGGCAATCTGATCGATCCCCAGCGCATGGAACTGGAGACAGCCCAATGAGCGCCACCACACCACGCCACGGCCTGAAGGCCTTCGGGGCAGCCGACGCACAGAACGCCGCACCCGGCATGGGAGGTCGGCCATGACCCCCGTGATGATCACCACCATGGTGCTGTGCTTTGCGCTCACCGTTTCCGTGGCCGTTTCGATCGGCCTGGCATCCATCCTGGGAATCCAGGTGGCCAACGCCAACATGCTGATCGCCGTGAAGGAAATGTTCTCGTCGATCAACAAGTTTCCGCTGGCGGCCATTCCGTTCTTCATCTTGGCCGGCAACCTGATGGAAACCGGTGGCATCTCACGCCGGCTGGTCGAGTTTGCCAAGAGCATCGTGGGGGGCGTGCAGGGCGGCCTGCCCATGACCTGCGTGCTCACCTGCATGATCTTCGCGGCCGTGTCGGGTTCTTCGGTGGCTACCACGTTTGCCATCGGCGCCATTCTGATCCCCGCACTCATCAAGCACGGCTATCCCACCAGCTACGCGGCGGCGCTGCAAGCCACCAGTGCCGAGCTGGGCGTGATCATCCCGCCGTCCATTCCGATGATCCTGTACGGTGTGAGCGCCGAGGTGTCGATCGGCGAGCTGTTCATCGCCGGCTTCGGCCCAGGCATTCTGATCAGTTGTGCGCTGATGCTGTTTGTCTGGGTGTACTGCAAGTGGAAGGGCTGGGGCAAGAACGACGGCAACGGGCGCATGCCCTTCGGCAAGGCCACGCTGCAGGCAGGTTGGGCACTGCTCATGCCGGTGATCATTTTGGGCGGAATCTACGGAGGCATCTTCACCCCCACCGAGGCATCGGCCGTGGCGGTGTTCTACGCGCTGGTGGTGGGCATCGTGATCTACCGCGAGATCCGGCTCAAGGATCTGTTCGCCATCCTGCGCAAGTCAGCCATCTCGTCGGCGGTGATCATGTTCATCATCGCCAACGCCGGGCTGTTTGCGTTCCTCATCACCCGCGCCGGCGTGCCCGACGCCATTGGCCGCTGGCTCGAGGCCGTGCTGCAGTCGCCCGCGCTCTTCCTGCTGGGCGTGAATGCGGCGCTGTTCGTGATCGGCATGTTCATCGAGACCAGCGCTGCCATCATCGTGCTGGCCCCCATCCTCGCACCCGTGGCCCAGCACTTCGGCATCGACCCGGTGCACTTCGGCCTCATCATGGTGGTGAACCTGGCGCTGGGCATGATCACGCCCCCGTTCGGCGTGAACCTGTTCGCCGCCTGCACCGTGGCCCGGATCTCGCTCGACCGCATCGTCAAGCATCTGCTGCCCTTCGTGGGGGTGATCCTGGTCTGCCTGATGATCATCACCTACGTGCCCTCGATTTCACTGGGCCTGCGTGATCTGGTCTATGCAAAGTAGTTAGAATCCTGCGAGTCAGGAGAGAGTGCCCCACCCTTGCACAAGGATGAGCGGCACCGCCGAAGGCGCAGGCAGCAGCCGAACGCTCAGGCAAAAGGACTGGCAAGCGCCCGCAGTGATGCGGGCGTTCCCTTGCTGGAGAGAGATGGCCCGCGCGATGCGGTTGCCATCCACCGAAGGAGCAAGCCGCGCGGGCCAGCCAGGGCGCCGCGGTGAATCTCTCAGGTAAAGCGGACAGCAGGGCAAATCCCGTGACCTTGATGGTCGCGGCCCCCATTTGCCCTGGAGTCCCGCCTTGACCGCCTCTACCGCCCCGCTGCTCACCACCCCTCTGAACGCACTGCACATCGAACTGGGCGCCCGCATGGTGCCGTTCGCCGGCTATTCCATGCCCGTGCAGTACCCCGCCGGCCTGATGGCCGAGCACCTGCACACCCGCCAGGCCGCCGGCCTGTTCGATGTTTCGCACATGGGCCAGTTGCGGCTGGTCGGCCCGGACGCCGCCACCGCCTTCGAAAGCCTGATGCCCGTCGACGTGATCGACCTGCCCGTGGGCAAGCAGCGCTATGGCCTGCTGCTCAACGACGACGGCGGCATCATCGATGACCTGATGTTCTTCCGCGTGGCGCGGGACGAGCTCTTCGTCATCGTCAACGGCGCCTGCAAGGTGGGCGACATCGCGCATATCCAGGCTCGCATCGGCCAGCGCTGCCAGGTCGTTCCCCTGCCCGACCACGCCCTGCTCGCGCTGCAGGGCCCGCAGGCCGCCGCGGCCCTTGCGCGTCTGGCGCCCGGCGTGGAAAAGCTGGTGTTCATGACCGGCAGCCGGTTCACCATCGCCGGCTGCGACTGCTTTGTCACGCGCAGCGGCTACACGGGCGAGGACGGCTTTGAAATCTCCGTGCCCGCCGCGCAGGCCGAGACCCTGGCCCGCGCACTGCTCGCATTGCCGGAGGTAAAACCCATCGGCCTGGGCGCCCGCAACTCGTTGCGTCTCGAAGCCGGCCTGTGCCTCTACGGCAACGACATCGACACCACTACCACGCCCGTAGAGGCTGCGCTGAACTGGGCCATGCAGAAGGTGCGCCGCACCGGCGGCGCGCGCGCGGGCGGCTTTCCCGGCGCCGACAAGGTACTGGCCCAGCTCGACAACCCTGCCAGCCTCACCCGCAAGCGTGTGGGCCTGGTGGCGCTGGAGCGCGTGCCCGTGCGCGAGCACACCGAACTGCAAAACCTGGACGGCCAGAAGATCGGCGAAGTCACCAGCGGCCTGCTCGGCCCCACCATCGACAAGCCCGTGGCCATTGGCTACGTGCAACCCGCCTTCGCAGCCCTGGGCACCCGCGTCAACGCCATCGTGCGCGGCAAGGCCGTGCCCATGGAAGTGAGCGCCATGCCTTTCGTGCCCACCCGCTACTACCGCGGCTGACCGCCCTTAACCGCGCCGGCCCGGCTACAGTCGCGGCTGGCATCGGCACTTTTTCTGTTTACCCATTTTTTTGGAGCCCCCATGACTGTCAAGTTTTCCAAGGATCACGAGTGGATCGACATCTCCGACCACGAAGCCGCCACCGTAGGCATCACGTTGCATGCCCAGGACGCACTGGGTGACGTCGTGTTTGTGGACCTGCCCGCCGTAGGCACCACCTTCGCCCAAGGCGACGTGGCCGGCGTGGTCGAGTCCGTGAAGGCCGCTGCCGACGTGTACATGCCTGTCTCGGGCGAAATCGTCGAAGTGAACGAGGCCCTGCGCTCCGACCCCTCGCTGGCCAACAGCGACCCGCTGGGCGGCGGCTGGTTCTTCAAGGTCCGCGTGACCGACATGAAGCAGTTCGATGCGCTCATGGACGAACCCGCCTACGCCGAATTCACCAAGAACGCCTGATCGACTCCCGCGGCCCGGCGCCCTGCCGGGCCAATGTGTTTGCCTGCCCTTCCGCCGCCGCCGATGACCTCCTCTGCCCCACTGCCAACCCTCGCTGCGCTCGAGAACGCCACCGAATTTCAGCCACGCCACATCGGCATCGACGCAGCCGACGAGGCCCACATGCTGTCGGTGATCGGCGAAGCCTCGCGCCGCGCCCTGATCGACTCGATCGTGCCCCGCTCCATCGCACGCAGCCAGGCCATGGACCTGCCTGCCCCAGTGACCGAGGCCGCCGCGCTGGCCGAACTCAAGGCGCTGGCGTCCAGAAACCAATTGCTGCGCAGCTTCATCGGCCAGGGCTACTACGGCACGCACATACCGGGTGTCATCCTGCGCAACATCCTGGAGAACCCCGCCTGGTACACGGCCTACACACCCTACCAGGCCGAAATTTCGCAAGGCCGCATGGAAGCGCTGGTCAACTTCCAGACCATGGTGTGCGACCTCACAGCCATGCCCATCGCCAACGCGTCCATGCTTGACGAAGCCACGGCCGCCGCAGAGGCCATGACGCTGGCCAAGCGCTCGGTCAAGTCCAAGAGCAACACCTTCGTGATCTCCGGCGACACGCATCCGCAGACCATCGAGGTGATCCAGACCCGAGCTGCGCCCATCGGCATCACCGTGGTGGTGGTGAACTCGGCGCAGGAGTGGGAAGCGGCGCTAGCAGGCGATTTCTTCGCCGCCCTTATGCAGTACCCCGCCAGCAGCGGTTGGGTCATGGACTGGAAGACCGATGTGGAGGCCATCCACGCCAAGCAGGCCGCCGCCATTTTTGCCACCGATCTGCTGGCGCTCACCCTGCTCACGCCCCCCGGCGAATGGGGTGCCGACATCGTGGTCGGCTCCACCCAGCGCTTTGGCATGCCCATGGGTGCCGGCGGCCCGCATGCGGCCTTCATGGCCTGCCGTGACGAATTCAAGCGCAGCTTGCCGGGCCGTCTGGTGGGCGTGAGCGTCGATGTGCATGGCAAGCCCGCTTACCGCCTGGCACTGCAAACGCGCGAGCAGCACATCCGCCGCGAGAAGGCCACCTCCAACATCTGCACGGCGCAGGTGCTGCCCGCCGTCATCGCCAGCATGTACGCCGTCTACCACGGCCCCGAAGGGCTGGCACGCATTGCCCGCCGCGTGGCGCGTTACACAGCCATCCTGGGCCGTGGCCTGGCACAGCTGGGCTTCACGGCACTCCACCACGATGCGACCTTCGACACGCTGTGCCTGCACACGCAAGGTGCCACCGACAGCATCGCCGCGCGCGCTGTGGCCATGGGTGCCAACCTGCGCAAGGCCTGGGGTGATTACCTGTGCATCAGCCTGGATGAAACCACCACGCGCGCCGACATCGAGCTGGTGTGGAAGATCTTCGCCAAGGACGGGCAGGCCCTGCCTACCGTCGAGGCCATGGACGCCGCGGGCGAGCCATCTTTGATTCCGCATGGCCTGGCCCGCACCAGCGGTTACCTCAGCCACCCGGTGTTCAACACCCACCACTCCGAAACCGGCATGCTGCGCTACATCCGCCAGCTGTCCGACAAGGATCTGGCGCTCGACCGCAGCATGATTCCGCTGGGCTCGTGCACCATGAAGCTCAATGCGACGAGCGAGATGATTCCGATCACCTGGCCCGAATTCGCCAATGTGCACCCGTTCGCACCAGCCGACCAGCTCCAGGGCTACGCCGAGCTGGACAAGCAGCTACGCGCCTGGTTGTGCCAGGCCACCGGCTACGCGGGTGTGAGCCTGCAGCCCAACGCAGGCTCGCAGGGTGAATATGCCGGGCTGCTGGCCATCAAGGCCTACCACGCCGCCCAAGGCCACGCCCACCGCAACATCTGCCTGATCCCCAGCAGCGCGCACGGCACCAACCCCGCCAGCGCCCAGATGGTGGGCATACAGGTCGTGGTGACCCAATGCGACGCCAACGGCAACGTGGACATGGCCGACCTGCAGGCCAAGTGCGAACAGCACAGCCAGAACCTGGCCTGCGTGATGATCACCTACCCCAGCACGCACGGCGTGTTCGAGACGCAGGTGAAGGAGCTGTGCCAACTCGTGCACAGCCACGGTGGCCGTGTTTACGTGGACGGCGCCAACATGAACGCCCTGGTGGGCGTGGCCGCGCCCGGCGAGTTCGGCGGCGACGTGAGCCACCTGAACCTGCACAAGACCTTCTGCATTCCCCATGGCGGCGGCGGCCCCGGCGTTGGCCCCGTGTGCGTGGTGGCAGACCTCGTACCCTACCTGCCGGCCCATGGCACGGCGGGCCAGTCGGGCACGGTGGGCGCCGTCTCGGCCGCGCCTCTGGGCAATGCGGCCGTGCTGCCCATCAGCTGGATGTACATCCGCATGATGGGTGCCGCCGGCCTGCAGGCCGCCACCGAGGCGGCCATCCTGAGCGCCAACTACATCAGCGCGCGCCTCAAGGACCATTACCCCACGCTCTACGCCAGCGCCAACGGCCATGTGGCACACGAGTGCATTCTGGACCTGCGGACCTTGAAGGAAACCAGCGGCGTGATGGCCGAAGACGTGGCCAAGCGCCTGATCGACTATGGCTTCCACGCACCTACGCTCTCCTTCCCCGTGCCCAACACGCTGATGGTGGAGCCGACCGAGAGCGAGACCCTGTTCGAGCTGGACCGCTTCATCAACGCCATGATTGCCATCCGCGAGGAAATCCGCCAAGTGGAGACCGGTGCCTGGCCGCAGGACAACAACCCGCTGAAAAACGCGCCCCACACAGCGGAAAGTCTGCTGGCCGCCGACTGGAACCGCCCCTACGCCCGCGAGGCAGCGGCCTACCCTGTTGCCGCCCTGCGCAGCAACAAATACTGGTCGCCCGTGGGCCGCGTGGACAACGTGTATGGTGATCGCAACCTGTACTGCAGTTGCATCCCGGTGTCTGATTACGCCTGACCGACCGCGACCGCGGCCCCTGTCGAAGGGGCATCACAAAGCCTTCGTGCAACCTGCTGCACGAAGGCTTTTTTCTTGCCCGCCAGCGGTGCAGCCCCCCGCTTGAAGACGGCTAAGATCGCGGCCTGTCCGATCCCCGTTGTCAAGGAGCCCCCTTTGCGAAACCTCTTGTGCATCCTGCTTGCCGGCTTTGTCGTCGCCCCAGCCGCCATGGCCCAGGCCACCGTGGCCCCGGCCAAACCCGTCACCACCGCCAGCGGCCTGGTCTACGAATCCCTCAAGGAAGGCAGCGGCGAAGCGCCCAAGGCCACCGACACCGTGAAGGTGCACTACAAGGGCACCTTCCTCGACGGCAAGGAATTTGACAGCTCCTACAAGCGCGGCGAGCCCACCGAGTTCCCGCTCAACCGCGTGATCCCCTGCTGGACCGAGGGAGTGCAGCGCATGAAGCCCGGCGGCAAGGCCAAGCTGACCTGCCCGCCCTCCATCGCCTATGGCGAGCGTGGCGCTGGCGGCGTGATTCCGCCCAACGCCACGCTCAACTTCGAGATCGAGCTGCTCTCCGCACGCCGATAGACATGCGCCCCCTGAGTCGCCTGCGGCGCCTTCCCCTTGGGGGCGGCGCAGCCCTCGCTGCGGGGCGCCCCTTGCCCTGCTGATCTGCCCCTGGGGGAGCGCCAGTTCAACGCCCTGCAGAACGCTGCAGCATGATGAATTCGAAATGAAACGCTCTGAGTCGCCTGGGGCGCGCCATGCTGCTGAAGGTCGGTGAACTCGCGCGGTGCACCGGTCTGACGGTGCGCACGCTGCACCATTACGACGAGATCGGCCTGCTCACGCCCTCGGGCCGCTCCGACACGGGCTACCGCCTCTACAGCCAGGCCGACGTGCAGCGCTTGCACGGTATTCAGGCGCTGCGGTTGCTGGGGTTGCCCCTGGGCGACATCGCCGGCCTGCTGGCGGGCGAAGGCATGGAGCCTGGCCGCATCATCGAACGCCAGATCCACGCCCTGGACCTGCAGATCACCCAGGCCACCGAACTGCGCGGACGTTTGGCCCTGATGCGTGACGGCCTGGTGGCCGGCGCCGAGCCCGACATGGGCAACTGGCTCGAAACGCTGGCGCTCATGGCCACCTACGGCAAGTACTTCAGCGCCGCTGAACTCAAGCGCATCTTCGAGAACTGGCCCCGGATCAAGGACGAATGGGCACCTCTGGTGGCCCGGGTGCGCAGCACCATGGACCAGGGACTGGCAATCGACTCCCCCCAGGTGCAGCAACTGGCCCAGCGCTGGATGGTGCTGATGCTCGAATGGATGGGCGGCGACATGGACTTGCTGGAGCGCTGGGGCCACATGTACCGGCTGGAGCCGTCGGCGCACGGCATCAACAATGCGCCCAGCACCGAAATGATCGAGTTCGTGGAGCGTGCCATCCATCTGCGCATGGCCGCGCTGGGCAAGTATCTGCAGCCCTCCGACCTGGCCCGTCTGGGCCATGTGCGGACCGCGCAATGGCAGGCCCTGGAAGACGAGGTGACCGGCCTGTTGCAGGAACGGCTGGCGCCCGACAGCCCGCGCGGGCAGGCGGCCGTGGCGCACTGGAGTGCGCTCATGGACCAGCTCACCCGCAATGACCGCCAACTGCGCGACAGGCTGCTGCACGCCTCTGCCAGCGAACCGCTGCTGCGCGCGGGCGCCTTGCTGAGTGCGGCCGTGCGCGACTACATCGGGCTGGCGATCGCAAAAAGCGCTTGACCCTCACGCAACGTGAGGCTCTACAGTCGGCCCCCATTGCTTCGGACCGACCATGAATCCCAGCCCCTTCCCACCCGACCGCCTGCACGCCCTGGACAACCTGCGCGCCACCATGATGTGGCTGGGCATCGTGCTCCACGTGGCCGTGATCCACATCGAAGGCCCGTCGCCCCTGCCCTGGCACGACGACCGCTCCACCCCGCTGGCCGACTTGCTGATGGCCTTCATCCACGCCTTTCGCATGCCGGTATTTTTCATCCTGGCGGGCTTCTTCGTTGCCCTGCTGGTGCAGCGGCGCGGCATGCGAGCCATGGTGCGCAACCGGGCGCAACGCCTGGCACTGCCCTTCGCGGTGTTCTGGCCGCCCATCTACGTGGTTTGCGGCCTGCTGGCCCTTCTGTTCCTGCACCGCGTGCAGCGCGGCACCTGGGGAATCGACCGCAGCCTTCTGCCGTCGGGAACGAGCATTCCGCAAGGCCCCTCCACCATGCACCTGTGGTTCCTGTGGATGCTGCTGTGGTTCAGCGTGCTGACCGCGCCCGCGCAGTGGCTGCTGCAGCGCCTTCCGGCAGTGTTGCCCCGCACCCTGTCCCTCGCCTTTGCCCGGCTGGGCCTGGCTCCCTGGGGATTCATCGTGCTGGCGTTGCCACTGGCATGGGTGGGTTCGTTCTACGGCGACGGGCTGGTCAAACCCAGCGGCCACTTTCTGCCGCCGCTCACGGAATGGCTGCACAACGGGCTGTTCTATGTGTTCGGCGTGGTCCTGCACCACCACCAGAAGGTGCTGTTCGCGCAGTACCAGCGGCGCTGGCCGGTGTATGCGGGCGCGGGCCTCGGGTTCTTCCTGGTCACGGGGGCGTTGTTCGACATGGTGATTCAGCCGGCGCCGCACGCGATCGCATACCTGCCATTCTGGATCGCCCTGGCCTACAACGCCTGCGCCTGGCTCTGGAGCTTCGCGCTCATCGGCCTGTTCCTCGAACGGCTGCAGCGGCCGCACCGCTGGCTCGCCTATCTGGCCGACAGCTCCTACTGGGTTTATCTCGTGCACATGCCGCTAACCATCAGCTTCGGCGCCCTGCTGTTTGGAGCCCCCCTGCCGGCGCTCGCCAAGATGCTCGTCAACGTGCTGGCCACCACGGCCATTTGCCTGGCGAGCTACCACCTGTGCGTGCGCTTCACGCCCATCAGCACCCTGCTCAACGGCAAGCGCCATGCGCGCAAGCCCTCTGCCGAAGCCATCCATGCCACCTGAAACCTCCGCCCACACCCGCGCCTACCTGCTGCGCGACCGCAATTTCCGCTGGCTGACCAGCGGCAGCGCTTTGACCATGCTGGGCGACCAGTTCACACTCATCGCGCTGCCCTGGCTGGTGCTGCGCATGACAGGCGATACCCTGGTGCTGGGCACCGTGCTGGCCCTCATCAGCGTGCCGCGCGCGTTGTTCATCCTCGTGGGTGGCGCGCTGGTGGACCGCCATTCGCCCAAGCAGGTGCTCCTGCTCACCAAATACGCCAACACGCTGCTGCTGGGCCTGCTGGCGGCGCTGGTGCTGTCGGGCGGGCTGGCGCTGTGGATGGTCTACGCCCTGTCGCTGGGCATTGGCCTGGCCACTGCCTTCAGCATTCCGGCCGGCACGGCCATGATGCCGCACGTGGTGCCGCGGCACCAGCTGCAGGCGGCCAACGGCATCAGTCTGGGCCTGCGCCAGCTCAGCATGTTTCTCGGGCCCCTGCTGGCGGGTCTGCTGATTGCGCTGTTCGGCGACGGTACATCCGCCTCGGCCAACGCCACCGGCATCGGCTTGGCGTTCGCGTTCGACGCCCTGAGCTTCGCTGTCTCGGCGTGGACCCTGGCGCATGTGCAGACGCATGCCAGCGCCCTGCCTCCCACCGTAGCGCCGCAGGCCGTGCTCGCCTCGGTATGGCAGGGACTGGCGCAGTTCTGGCGCGACCAGGAGCTGCGTACCTGCTTCATTTATTGGGCCGCCATTGCGCTGTTCATCATGGGACCGATCCACATCGCCATTCCCGTTATGGCCAGCACCACGCCCCAGCTCGGCGCAGCGGCGTTCGGCACCATGGTGGGGGCGCATGGCGCGGGCACGCTGGCCGGCATGGTGCTCTCGGGGGCGCTGCCACGCCTGCGCCTGGGCAGTCTCGGTGTGACGATCCTGGCGTTCGACGCCGTCATTGGCGTGCTGTTCATGCCCATGGGCCTCATCACCGCGGTGTGGCAGGGCGCAGCGCTGATGCTTTGCATCGGCCTGCTCGGCGGCTTCATGCAGGTGCGGGTGTTCACCTGGATCCAGCAGCGCGTGCCACCCATGCTGCTGGGGCGCGCCATGGCTCTGTTCATGTTCATTTTCATGGGACTGGCACCGATCTCGGCCGCCGTGACGGGCTGGATCATGCAGGGCATCACGCTGGTGCAATTGTTCGCCGCCAGCGGCGGCACGCTGCTGGTGCTCGCAGCCGCGGCCTTCGTGCTCACACCGATGCGCCGCATGGCAGACGCAGCAGTGGGCGCACGCTAAAACCAGTACCGGCACACCCCACCCCGCCACGCGCCATGTGAACCGGCGGGTCGTCCAAAGCAGAGGCGCTTCTGGAATTTCGTGAGCAGGGGCCATGCATGCCCCCGACTGGCTCAGACTTCCGTCACGAACTGCTCGCGGGGCCGGCGCACCTTCTTCAGCTTCACGAGCCAGTCGCCTTCCTCCGCACGGTAGCCCAGCGGCAGAATGGCCACGCTGCGCAGGCCCCGCTTGCGCAGGTCCAGGATCTCGTCCAGCGCGTTGGGGTCAAACCCTTCCATGGGGGTGCAATCCACCTCTTCGAACGCGGCGGCAATCAGGGCGGCGCTCATGCCGATGTAGGCTTGGCGGGCCGCGTGCTGGAAGTTCACCTCGGCATCGCGTTGGGGATAGCTGCCCAGCAACATCTGCCGGTAGTTTTCCCAGCCCTCGTTCTTGAAGCCGCGCTCGTCATTGGTCAGATCGAACATCATGTTGATGCGATCGGCCGTGTAGTTGTCCCACGCCGCAAACACCAGCAGGTGTGAGCCGTCGACGATCTGGGACTGGTTCCAGGCAATGGGCTGGATCTTGGCGCGCACGGCGGGGTCGGTCACAACAATGATCTCGAAGGGCTGCAGGCCGCTGGAGGTGGGCGCCAGGCGCGCCGCCTCGAGAATGCGTTCGACCTTGTCCTGTGCAACCGCCTTGGCGGGGTCCATCTTCTTGGCGGCGTAGCGCCACTGCAGCTTGTTCAAAAGGGGCTGCGCCAAGGGGGTATCGATCGGGTTCATGTGGAGAGATCCTGAGAGTTGGGAAACGGTTTTTCGGCCTGCGTGGCCATGGATGAACTGTAGAAAAACGCGCAGGGCGCGCAAAGCCCCGCCCACGAAATGGATTGTTCGCCCCCCGTCAACAATCACCGCTTGAAATGGTGGCAGCACTCCCCAGCCTTCCAGCGCGCTGCGCTGGAAGGCCCTGGGGGAGCACAGTCACAAGGCCGTGCCGGCGCGCTGGCGCAAAGGCGTGCAGGCGTACACTCAAGCCCCGCGCATGGGGCTACAGCAATGCCCCATGCAGCCCTTCTTTCGCGCCCCCATGGTGACCGCGCCCCTTCCATGAGTGAACCCGATCTGTCTTTCCTGGACCCGGCCGGCCGGCAGGGTGCCCCTGCTGAACCCGCACTTGGCCCATCGGCCCTGCCCGCTGGCGTGCATGGCACGGCGGCAGACAGCCTGGTGGCCGAGCTGCGCGCCTACCAGGCCGAGCTGGAGAGCCAGAACAAGGTGCTGCGCTACAGCCAGACGGTGGCCGAAAGTGCATCCGAGCGCTTCGAAACCCTGTTCGCCAGCGTGCCGCTTGCCCTCATGGTGGTGGACGAGCACGACATGGTGGTTCAGGCCAACTCCATGGCGCATCGCTCTTTCCAGCCCACCGAGCGCGACCGCCCGCTGACTGCGCTGATGCCCTTCGTGCACCCGCAAGACGCTTTGCGCGTGCGCGAAGCTTTTGCGCAGGCCAAGGACCAGGGCCGCAGCGAGGCCAAAGAAGTCGTGTTCGCGATCGGTGCGGATTGCCGCATCACCGGCGACCTGCACATCGCCCACATCGAGGCGCCCCAGAGCAGCGGCCCGCCGCTGCCGCAGTTCCTGTGTGCCGTGATCGACCAGGGTCCGCTGCTGGCCGAGCGCCAGGCCCTGCAGCACAGCGCCGTCACGCTGCAGTTGCGCAACGAGCAGATCCGCGCCAGCGAAAAGCGGCTTGAAGCGGTCATCAATTCGGCGCTGGACGCCATCATCTGCGTGGACCAGCACCAGCGCATCACCGTGTTCAATCCCACGGCGGCGGCCCTGTTCCAGTGCAGCGCCAGCGATGCGCTGGGCAGCACCCTTGACCGCTTTTTGCCGGACGCAGCGCAGGCGCTGGCTTTTGCCCAGCTCGCCACCCAGGCCATGCTGGGCGAAATGACAGCGCTCACCGCCAGCGGCAAGGAGCTGGCGGTGGAAGTGAGCGTGTCGTTCGAGCGCCATGTCGACGGCGAAACCACCACCGTTTTTGCCCGCGACCTCACCGGCCGAAAAAAGGCCGAGGCCCATCGCAATGAACTGGAGGCGCAGCTGCGCGAATCCCACAAGATGCAGGCCGTGGGCACCATGGCGGGTGGCATCGCGCACGACTTCAACAACATCCTGGGCGCCATCCTGGGCAACGTGGAGCTGGCCAAGGCCGACTGCGCACCCGGCTCGCCCGTGCTGGAGAGCCTGCTCGAAATCGACAAGGCCGGCCGCCGCGCGCGCGATCTGGTGCGCCAGATCCTCACATTCAGCCGCAACGAGCCGCCGCAACGCTCGGCCGTGTCGCTGGCCGAGGTGGCGCACGACACCGAGCGCCTGCTGCGCGTGACGCTGCCCCCTGCCGTCGAGCTGCACATGCAATTGCAGGCCGGCCTGCCCCCCGTGCTGGCCGATGCCACCCAGGTCGAGCAGGCACTGCTGAACCTGTGTACCAACGCCGTGCACGCCATCGGTGCAGAGCGCGGCAGCATCCACGTGGAAGCCGCCACCGTGCAGCCCGACCAGCGCCTGAGCGAGCGGCTGGGCCTGGCGCCGGTCGACTACGTGGCCCTCACGGTGCGCGACACGGGGCCGGGCATGGACGCCGCCACGCTGGAACGCATCTTCGAGCCCTTCTTCACCACCAAGCCGGTGGGCCAGGGCACTGGCCTGGGCCTGGCGGTGGTGCACGGCGTGATGCGCACCCACGAAGGGGCCGTGGACGTGCAGAGCACGCCGGGCCATGGCAGCCGCTTCACACTGTACTTTCCTGTCGCGACCAGCGCCGCGCCTGCGTCCCACGGCACGCCTGGGGCCCACGGAACCTCTGCGGCCGCAGCCACGTTGGTGCCTGCCGCGGCGGCCACGCCCCCGGCCCCTGCCGCACAGGAGAATGCGCCCGCAAAGAAGCACCACGTGATGTACGTGGACGACGACCAGGCCCTGGTCTTTCTGGTGCAGCGCCTGCTGCGCCGCCGGGGCTACGAGGTGAGCGGGTTCACCGACCCGCACGAAGCCACTGCCGCGCTGCGCGCCGCACCGCAGGCGTACGACCTGCTGGTCACCGACTACAACATGCCGGGCTTCTGCGGCGTGGATCTGGTGCGCGAGGCGCGCCTGATCCGCCCCGACCTTCCCGTGGCCCTGGCATCGGGCTACGTCACTGCCGAGATCGAGCAGGCCGCGCTGGCCGAAGGTGCCCGCGCGCTGATCCACAAACCCAACGACGTCGAAGAGCTGTGCGCCACGGTGCAGCGCCTCGTGAGCGGCGACGACCATGCCGCCCCCCGCTGACCCGCACGCGGTGTCCGCGCCGCCAGCGCCTGCAGCCGCCGCGCCAGCACCTGCGCCGGAAGAAAACCTGCCCCCGCACCGCTGGCGCTGTACGAAGACAGCGACCTGCTGGTGCTGTGCAAGCCGGCGGGCCTGCTGTGCGTGCCGGGCCGCGGCCCCGACAAGCAGGACTGCCTCAGCGCCCGCGCCCAGCAGCACTGGCCCGGCGCACTCATCGTGCACCGGCTGGACCAGGCGACTTCGGGCCTGGTGCTGATGGCTCGCCACATCGAAGCGCAGCGTCGCCTGAGTCATGCATTTGCCGATCGCCAAGTGCACAAGCGCTACCAGGCCGTGGTGCAAGGGTTGCTCAGTGTGGACGGTGCCTGGAACGAAATCGACCTGCCCATCGCCGCCGACTGGGAGCGGCGCCCGCTGCGCGTCATCGACCACGCCCTGGGCAAACCCAGCCTGACCCGCTGGCGCGCACTGGCGCAGGACGCCGAGGCACAGACCACGCGCATCGAACTGGAACCCGTCACCGGCCGCACCCATCAGCTGCGCGTGCACCTGGCAGCCATGGGCCACCCCATTCTGGGCGACGCGCTGTATGCCGACGCCGCCACGCAGGCGATGGCACCACGGCTCTTGCTGCACGCGAGCGCGCTGCGGTTCACGCACCCGGTGCACGGGGTGGCATGCGCCTTCGAGGCGCCCTCGGATTTTTAAGTCCCATCACCCTCCAGCGCTTATCCATCCATCGCAAGCAGCTATCTTTTAGAGAGCGAATCGTGCCAGATAATTGCCGCAGCCAGCCCCTCCATTGACGTTTTCACCCCCGAGCCGCCATGCTGAAACGCCACCTGCCCGTATTGTTGATCGGTCCATTCCTTGCATCGTGCGTTTGGGCTTCGCCACCGATCCTGCTGTACGACGGCAACGCCGAACCCGTATCACAGGGCTGGCAGCGCGCCCAGCAATCGCCGTCCACGGTGACCGTGGGCGACGGAGCCAACGGGGTAGATACCGGCACCACGCGCTTCACTACCACCACCGCCCCCGCAGGCTCCGCCGGCGGGCAAAACCTGTACAGGTACAGCGTGGGCACCGCCAACTTCATCACGTCCATCCGCCTGAAGGCATTGTCCGTGGACCCCCACAATCCATTGGATGCAGCGCTCATGTTCAGTGCGACAGACGCCTTTGCGTTCCCATTTGGGACTGGGACCAATCGCAACACCATGCTCTACCTGGACCCGGCTGCCGTCGGCTGGGGCGACAACACTGGCGGCACAGCGCCCTTCAACAATATCGACGGCGCGTTCCATGAGTACGCCCTCCGCTACCACGACGGCCAGCTCAGCGTGTACATCGACGCGGACTACGCCGACATCGCGTCGGGCGCGGCCACGCCCTTGCTCAGCCGGTCGTTTGTGCCGGCCAACACGACCAGCGCCATGATCGTCTTCGGCGATCAGTCCAACGATGCGAACATGGACTCCGACTTCGTGGTCGATTACGTCAAGTTCCAGAATCTCGATCTGCCCGACCCGCCCGCCAGCATCACCGCCACGGGCGGCGACGGATCCGTGAGCGTGGGCTTTACACCGCCCGCCAGCACCGGCAGCGGCCCCATCACCAGCTACAGCGTGACGGCCACCGGCCCGGGCAACGTCCTCGCAGGCAGTTGCACGCCCACACCGGCGCTGCCCGCCAGCGGCCAGACCGCCACCTGCGTCATCACGGGCCTGACCAACGGCGTCACCTACACCCTCAGCGTCAGCGCGACCAACGCCTCG
>NZ_ACQT01000025.1 GCF_000175235.1 Acidovorax delafieldii 2AN
TGGCGATCGCGTCGAAGCCGGACAGCCGCTGTTCACGCTGCATGCCCAGGCACCAGGCGAACTGGCCTATGCCCTGGAGTTCGTCCGCGCGCGCCCACCGATCTTCCAGATTTCAGAGAACGTATGAAACCACTTATTTTTCACCTGTCAGGCGACGAGGCCTTCGCCGAAGGCCTCGTCCGCGCGTTGCGTGCGGAGCGGGCCACCCTGCAATTGCACCGGTTTCCGGACGGCGAGTCGCTGGTGCGGCTGGACGCCGACGTGACGGGCCGCACCGTCGTGCTCATGGCCAGCCTGGCACAGCCCGACGCCAAGGCGCTGCCCCTGCTGTTCGCGGCAGACGCTGCACGCGACCTCGGTGCCACACGCGTACTGCTGGCAGCGCCCTACCTGGCGTACCTGCGCCAGGACCGGCGCTTCAACACGGGCGAAGCGATCACGTCCCGAACGTTCGCTGCGCTGGTATCGACGGTGTTCGATGGCGTCGTCACCGTCGACCCCCATCTGCACCGCTACCACTCGCTCGGCGAGATTTACCGTGTGCCCACGCGCGCCGTGCAGTCCGCGCCCGTCATCGCGGCCTGGGTCGCGGCGAACGTGGAGCGCCCAGTGCTGATCGGCCCCGACGCCGAAAGCGAGCAATGGGTCCAGGAAGTCGTGCGGGGGGCCGATGCACCGTTTACCGTGCTGCAGAAGATTCGCCGGGGCGACAAGGACGTGGAGGTCAGCCTGCCCGACACCTCGGCCTTGGCAGGCCGCCAGCCCGTGCTCATCGACGACATCGTGTCCAGCGCGCGCACGATGATCCAGGCCATCGCGAGCGTGCGCCGCGTCGGATTGCCGCCGCCGGTGTGCATCGGTGTGCATGCGCTCTTTGCCGCCGATGCCTATGACGCGCTCCTCGCGGCGGGCCCCCAGCGGGTGCTGACCTGCGACACCGTGCCGCATGCCTCCAATGGCATCAGCGTGGTGGAACCGCTGGCGGCCGCGGTTCAGGACCTGATCGAGGCCAGCGCCACATGAGCGACGACCTTGTACGCCGCCCCTCCGCGCTGCGGCGGCTCTGGCTCCTGCTGGCCCAGGCAATCGCGATCGGCGCGGGGGTCATCATCGCCTGGCGGGCCTTCGGGCCGGCGCCTTTCCCTGTGACGCCCGACGTCGTGGCGGTACAGGAGGCGCCGCATGCGGGCGCCGCTACCGGCTCGGCGCCTACCACACCGAGCGCGACCACAGCCCGCCTGGAGGCGGGGTTTCGCGCCGCCGCCGCCAAGGCGTCCGCTTCGGTTGTGAACATCTACACCCGCAAGACACCTCCGCGCAGGATGCAGAACTGGTTGCGGCCCGATGGCGGCGATGAGGACGCCGCCCAAGGCGCGTCGAGTCTTGGGTCAGGCGTCATCGTCGCGGCCCAGGGCTATATCCTCACGAACAACCATGTCGTGGAGGGCGCCGACGAGATCGCCGTGATGCTGCCAGGAGAGAAGGTTGCCGCGGCGCGCGTCGTCGGTATCGATCCGGAGTCGGACCTTGCCGTGCTGCGCGTCGAGGCCACGGGGCTGCAGCCCATCACCTTCGCTGATCCAGCATCGGTGCAGGTCGGCGACATCGTGTTGGCCGTCGGCGATCCGTTCGGGGTCGGCCAGACCGTCACGCAAGGCATTGTGAGTGCCACGGGGCGCAACCGCCTGGGCATCAACACCTTCGAGAACTTCATCCAGACCGACGCGGCGATCAACCCCGGCAATTCGGGCGGAGCGCTCGTCGATGGGAACGGCCATCTCGTCGGCATCAACACCGCCATCTACTCGCGCAGCGGCGGCTCCCAGGGGATCGGCTTCGCGATCCCGGTCAGCTTGGCACGGCAGGTGATGGAGCAGATCATTGCCACCGGCCGCGTGCGCCGGGGCTGGCTGGGGGTGAGCGCCCGAGACGTGATCCACGAGGCCACCGGTGCCACCGGGGGCGCCGCACTGGTGGCGGTGCAGCGCGGCGGGCCTGCCGATCGCGCCGGGCTGAGGCCCGGTGACACGGTGCTTGCGATCAACGGCAAGGAGATCCCGGACACCGCCGGCCTGATCGGCGAAACAGCCGCGGTCGCACCGGGCAGCAACGCCCAATTCAAGATCCTGCGCGGCCGCGAGACGGTGACCGTACAAGTCGAACTCGGGCAGCGGCCCGCGGTCCGCAAGCCCTGAGCGCCGATGACGATGCTGCACGAAACCGTCGAGACCGGCCTGCTGCGCGCGCTGACCCGCGGGGCGGAGACGCGTGCCTTTCCCCTCATCGTGGCGGCCGTGGCCATGGCCACCACGCTGTCGATGACGATTCCGTTCGGAACGTTGCTCGTCGCTGCCGTGCTACTCGCCCCGCGGCGCTGGCGGAGCATCGCCGCGACCTCCAGCATCGGCGCGGCCATTGGCGCACTGGTCCTCTATCTCGTGTTTCATCACTTGGGCTGGAACCGTTTCTTCGTCGCCTACCCCGACGTGGTGCGATCGACGGCCTGGCGTGACGCCACGTCCTGGCTCGGCGGGTACGGCGTGCCCGCGCTGCTGGTCATTGCAGCGCTCCCGGTACCGCTGACGCCTGCCCTCATGTTCGCGGCAATCTCCCGGCTGCCGGTGGCCGAGGTTCTTCTGGCGCTCTGGTTGGGCAAGCTGGTGAAGTACACGCTCTATGCGTGGCTTGCATCTGCTTTCCCATCGCCCTGGATCCGCAGGGTCCAGGACCGGACGGCGACCCTGCACGCCGCGCTGAGCCGCGCCCAGGCGCTCGATCCGGGTTCGCAGCATCGAGCCGCACCGGGAACATCTCCGCCAGGACCGACAGATCGGCCACAGCCATGAACGCCATGACGCCCACATTCAAGAGGAAATGACAGCGATGTGTTTTTCTGCACCAGCCAGTTTCACGGCAGCCGCGGTACTTCTGGGGACGGGGATCGTCACCGTGCGCCGGGTCCGCGCGTGGCGCGAAGTGCCTTACGCGGCCATCCCGTTGCTCTTTGGGATTCAGCAGCTACTCGAAGGCATGTTGTGGCTGACATTCCCCGACCGCGCGCCCTTGCTGAAGGTGGTGCTGACGCATCTTTATTCGTTCTTCTCGCACGTCCTGTGGCCGATCTACGTGCCGCTGGCCGCCCTGGCGCTGGAGACCGTTCCGTGGCGCCGTCGGGTTCTCGCGGGCATCGCGCTCGCAGGCGCGCTCGTCGGGGTGTACCTTTTGGTGATGCTGGTGCGACTGCCCATCACCGCGCGCGTGGTCGGCCAGCACATCTTCTACGACTCCCCGCACTTCTACGTCCTGACCACGATGGCCTTGTACCTGATCGGCACCTGCGCAGGTCTGATGGTCTCCAGCCACCGGCGCGTAGCGGCTTTCGGAAATGCGGCCTTCGTGTCCGCGGTCGCCGCCTATTTTTTTTATGCGACCTGGTTCATCTCGGTGTGGTGCTTCTTCGCCGGCGTCCTCAGCATCATCGTGCTGTGGCAGTTCCGTGAACCCCGAGCGAGGCTCGCCGTGCAATGACGGATCGTCCGGCCGGCTTCAGGCCCGCACTTGCCCACCACGTGCTCACGCCCCTGTACGACCGGGTGGTGGTGCTGACCACGCGCGAGCAAGCGTTCAAGCCGGCCCTCGTGGCGCAGGCGTCGATCCAGCATGGCCACGACGTATCGGACGCCGGATGCGGAACGGGGACGCTCGCCCTCCTTGCGGCCACCGCGTGCCCGCAGGCCCGTGTCACCGGGGTGGATGCCGACCCCGCCATCCTGTCGCTGGCCCGCCGGAAGGCGGCGAGCGTGGCGGCGCCGATCCGATTCGACGAAGGCCTGTCGACATACCTGCCTTACGGCGATGGCTCGTTCGATCGGGTCGTGTCGAGCGTCTTCTTCCGTCACCTGGCGCACGCGGACAAACTGAAAGCGGCCCGCCAGATGCATCGCGTTCTGCGCGTTGGCGTTCAACTGCACTTCGCGGACCGGGAGCGCTCGCGCCGACCGATCAGCCGTACGGCGTTCTTCGCCGTTCAACTGCTCGATGGCTTCGAGACCACGCGCGACGCGGTCGCCGGTCACTTGCCGTCGGTGCTCGCGCAAGCAGGGTTTGCGCAGGTTGCCGAGACACGGCAATTCGTTGCCATCTTCCACATCCTGTCCCTGTACAGCGCCATCAAGGTTGCGCCATGACCGAGGACCATCGTCTTAGTGTTCTGTTCACCGACTTCGCACCAACGGACCAAGTGGCGATGCAGCAATGGCTTCCGGCCCACTGGCACGCGCACTTCGTCCAGCGCGAGCACCTGGTGGCGTCCGACACCGAAGATGGGGCGATCGAGGTCCTTTGCGTGTTCGTGCGCACGCGGGTGGACGAATCGGTGCTTCGCATGCTGCCGCGCTTGCGGCTCGTCGCCACCCGCTCCGCGGGCTTCGACCACATTGACCTGGAGGCGTGTCGCAAACGCGGCATTGCCGTCTGCCATGTGCCGGACTACGGGTCGGCCAGCGTCGCCGAGCACGCCTTCGCACTGTTGCTGGGCGTGACACGCCATCTGACGCAGGCCCACGAGCGGGCGCGCCAGGGCTCGTTCGCCTACCGCGGACTCACCGGCTTCGAGCTGGAAGGCAGGACGCTGGGCATCGTCGGCCTGGGCCGCATCGGACGCCACGTGGCGCGCATCGCCGTGGGGTTCGGCATGGACGTTCTCGCCTACGACCCCGCCTTCGCTGCTTCGGCTGCGTGCCCCGCTGGCGTGTCCCTCGTGACATGGGAGCAGGTCCTGCAAGACAGCGACATCCTGAGCCTGCATGTTCCGGCCACCCAGGCCACGCGCCACCTCCTCGACGCCCGGGCCTTCGTGCGCATGAAGCCTGGCGTGGTAGTGATCAATACGGCACGAGGAGCGCTGATCGACGAGGCCGCCTTGCTGCGCGCGCTGGACGACGGCAGTGTCGCAGCCGCCGGCCTGGACGTGCTGGAACAAGAAGGCGCGCTGTCTCCCGAGGTGCCCACGGGCTGCGGGGGGCTCGGTTGCGATACCGGCTGGATGGCGTCCAGCCCGCTGCTGACCCATCCGCGCGTGCTCGTGACTCCCCACGTCGGCTTCAACACGACAGAGGCGATCGCGCGCATCTTCGACGAGACCGTCTCGAACATCGCAGCCTGGCATGCGGGCCGGCTGCGCAACAGGGTGGATGAGCCGTGATGCGCCCTGACCGCTCCGTTTCTGGCGCGCGCCTTCCGGGCCGTCCACCGCAACGCTCGGCGCTGCGCCGGGCGACGCAGATCGCAATGGCGCTGACCGGGTTCCTGCTCTGGGTGGCCTGGCACCGGGGACTCATGCGCTGCGACACGCACCGGGCGGCCGATCGCTTTGCCCAAGTGCTGCAGCGATTGGGAACGACCTTCGTGAAGCTGGGCCAGCACCTCAGCCTGCGGGCGGACGTCCTGCCTCTCGATGCGCAACGGGCCCTGGCCAGCCTGCAGGCGCATGTGGCCCCGTTTTCTTCGGAACAGGCTGTCCAGGAGGTCGAGGCGGCCCTGGGCCGCCCTTGGCAAGAGGTCTTCGCACGCTTCGACATGCAGGCGCTGGCCGCGGCCTCGATCGCGCAGATCCATCGTGCGGCGCTACCCGAAGGGACGGAGGTCGTGGTGAAGATCCGCCGCCCTGGTGCGGCCGAGCAAGCCGAGACCGACATGCGCATCCTGCGCCGGCTGGTCCTGACCATCCAGTGGTTCGTCCCCTCGCTGCGCCGCTGGGGTCTGGCGGCCATCGTGGACGAGGTTGCGGCGAACTTCCGCTACGAAATGGACCTGTCCCGGGAGGCGAGTTCCGTGCGACGTTTCGCCGACGCCTGGCGAGATTCTCCCGACATCGTGCTGCCCGACGTGGTGGACGGGCTGTGCACATCGACGGTGATGGTCCAGCAGTTCAGCCGCGGGGCCCACCTGCACGGTCTGCCGCCTGCCATGGGCGCGGCCGCTGCGGGCAAGCTCGTGGACAGCTACATCGTGCAGATCTTCCGCGATGGCTTCTTCCATGGCGATCCACACCCCGGCAACGTCTTCGTGATGGACGATGGCCGCATTTGCCTGCACGATTTCGGCATCGTGGGCCGGGTCGACCGCAGCATGCGGCGCGCTTTGGTGGCGTTCGCGCTGGCCTTCGTCGAGCAGGATGCCGACTGGGTGGTCGACGCCTGGCTGGACTTGGGACTGGTCGGCGAGGGCACGGATAGGGCCGTCTTCGTGCCCGTGGTGCGCACGCTGGTCGCGGACTGCGCAGAGCACCCGCTGAAAGACTGGTCGCTTTCCGATGCGCTCGCGCAGCTCGTGGCGGCCGGCCGGACCCAGGATGTCCGGCTTCCCAGAGACCTGCTGGTACTCACCCGCACACTGCTGCTGCTCGAAGGGACGGTACGCCTGCTCGCGCCGGACTTCTCCATCATCGAGGCCATCTCGCGCCACACGGCAACCGGCATATTCGATGAGCGCAAATCCGCGGCGTCACAACGTCTGCCCTACGAGCTGGGAAATGCAGCCAACGCGCTGCCCACGCTGCTGGCGCGGCGCCTGCACAGCGTACTGCGGCAGCGTGAGTTGCTGCAACTGTCGATCAAGCCCGACGTCCGGATGCTGAGCGGTATCGACCGCCTCGGCCGCCGCATCGCCCTCGCGCTCGTGACGCTGGGCCTGTACATCGCGTCAAGCTTGCTGATGCAGCACGCCGTAGGCCCTCGCTGGGGCGACATGCCGGTGCTCGCGCTGCTGGGCTATGCGCTGGCGATCCGGTTCACGTTTTTCATTGCGCGCAGCCGTGGCTGACGCGTCTCATCAAGTCAGGAGCAAGGAATGAACAAGGTCAGAGTGGCGGTGAACGGGTACGGTGTGATCGGCAAGCGGGTGGCAGACGCGGTCGCGCTCCAGGAGGACATGGCACTTGCCGGCGTCGCAGACGTGGTGCACGACTATCGACTACAGGTCGCCGCGCAGCGCGGCTTCGCCATCCACGCGGCAACCTTTGAAGCTGAAGGAGCGATGCGCGCCGCAGGTCTTGCTTTGGCGGGCAATCTGGCAGAACTGCTCGCGAAGGCCGATGTCGTGGTCGACTGCACGCCCAAGAAAGTCGCTGCGGTCAACAAAGAGGTGTACGCCGCGGCCGGCGTGAAGTCGATCTTCCACGGTGGTGAGTCTCATGCGCTGACGGGGCACTCATTCGTCGCGCAAGCGAACTATGCGTCGGCCATCGGCCGCGAGTCCACTCGCGTGGTCTCCTGCAACACCACGTCCATCGTGCGAACGCTGGGGGCGCTGCGGACGGCCGGCCTGCTCAAGCGTGCACGCGGCACGCTCATCCGCCGCGCATCCGACCCCTGGGAAGCGCATGCTGAGGGCATCATTAACACCCTCGTGCCGGAGAAGGCGATCCCCAGCCACCAGGGACCGGACGCGAGGACCGTGATCCCGGACCTGGATGTGGTAACGATCGCGGTCAAGGCGTCCCACAACAGCAGTCACCTGCACACCTGGTGGGTCGAACTGACGAGGCCGGCAACGCGCGACGAGGTGCTGGCGGCCTTCCGTGCGGCACCACGGATCGCGTTCGTGCGTTCCTCGGATGGCCTCGTGGCACTCAACAGTACGGTGGAGCTGATGTCCGATCTTGGCCGCCCGCGCGGCGACATGTGGGAGGTCGCCCTGTGGGAGGACGTCCTCGCGGTAGATGGCGACCAAGCGTACTACACCTACCAGGTCTTCAACCAGGCGATCGTGATTCCCGAAACCATCGATGCGATCCGCGCGCTGAGCGGCATCGAGTCCGATCCGTCAGCGTCAATCGCTCGGACGGATGCCGCACTCGGCTTGCGGCACGACTTCATCCACGACCGCGACTAGGCGTCGATTCACGCTTGGGCGGTACATTCTGCCGCTGGTGCCGCTGGTGCCTCGACGACCGTGCATCACAGCAGGTGCGATATCTCGTTCAACGGCTTTAGGCCTGAGCCGAATCTGCCGATCGCATCGCGATGCGCGCCAAGCTCGCTGTAGGGGAGGTAGCGAATTCCCAGCTCCGCCACCCGCGTGAATGCCGGCCGACGCAACTGGCTGCGGACATCCTCGCGGCGAGCGTCCGGCGCCACCAGGAACATCGATACGCCCGCTCCCAGTTCCGTTCCCAAGGCCAGGTCGAGCATGCGCACGATGCCGGAATAGATCGAGGTCGAGTGCTCGACCTCGAAGGCAGCGGCGACCTTCGAGCCGTCGGCCTCCACCCAAATGACGTCGATCAGGCGAACAGAGTCCAGACCGGCCCGGGCCTGCGCGGGGAGCTGCGTCAGACAGCCGTCTCCAAGGCGACCTCCCTGATAACTGCGCCCCTGATCGTTGGACGCAATCCAGACACCGTAGCCGAGCGACTTGCCCAGGTCGCGCAGCCATCCCTGAATTTCGGTGTGGGTCGCGTCGCTCTCGCGCTCCGCGGCCCAGCGTTTGTGGGCCGCGGCCGATTCCTCGCGCACCTTTTCGAGATCGGCCTCCCAGCCCTGGAGGGCGGCCGCATCGTCATCGCGCGGTGGCGCCGCGTACCGGCCCGAGCCGATGTCGAACAGCAGCCCAGCCAGTGCCCCCATGTCGTTCGACAACGCGTTGCGGTGCTGGGCATTGAGGCGAAGGCCGCCTTCGCGCATCGAGAGGTAGTGCTCCCACTTGCCGAGCTTGACGCTGCTGCCCGTGACCGCGTTGTAGCCCTTCACGATCGCGGTGTTGAACGGCATCACGATCGTGGGGTGAACGAAGTACAGGAGATTCGCCACGGCGGGGCCCAGACCCTTGATCTGACGAGCGTCGATCCGCCGTATTGCTTCGATCACTTCCTCTGCGCTGTTGCAGCAGTCGCAGGTGTGCAACAACCGGGCAAAGGCCTGTTGGTTGGTCGCGTTCTCGTAGATGTCGGGAATGCGCAGCTTGGGCTTCCACAGGAATGCATGGTCTGCCCCCTTGAAGATCTGGCGCTGCTCTGCCACCGAGCCGACCACCGTTTCGAGCGAGGAACCGCGGAATGCGCTACCGAAGGTGCCCGCATCGATGTCCTTGACCACCTGCGCCAGGCCGCGGCGAATCGAGCGGAAGTTCTTCAGCCGTTCTTCCCAAAGGAACCAGGTGTTGTAGGTGCTCAGCGGATCGGCTTTCCAGTGACCGATGAGAGTTTCAAGCGCGTGGGACATGGTCTCGATAAATGGGCGGGCACAGGGTTCCAATTGGACCACGGCCTCGTACCGATCGGCGCCGGAAACGACGTTATTCTTGTCCCTATGGGGAGAACAGGGGAATCATGCCGAGACCATCACCGCCCGCGGGTCGCCGTGGCCTCCCACCGCGGCCAACTCCTCGGCGGTCAATATGCTCGCGGGATCGACGCCGAGCGCCTGCGCTGCCTCGGTCGCGACGTGCGCCCACGTGCAGCGGTTCGCGAACAGCATGCCGGCAACGTCGAGCGTCCCACCGCGCGCCTGGTAGCCCAGTGCACGGGTCTGCCGAGGCCCTGTATCGATGCGGCGCAACAGGCCCAGCGTCGGCTCCGGCCGCATGTGCGAGACGATGACGCGCACCGCAGCGGTGTCCGGGAACAGCGAGCGCAATGCCGCGTCGCCCGCCACGAAAGCCCGCTCGCGCTCGTCGCGTGGCAGCCGGAAGCGGCCCGGCTCGATGACGCAGGTGACTGCCGTCCGATGCCCGGCGTCGTCCAGCCGCCGCGCCGCGAGCAGCGCCTGCTGTAGCTGGTACGCACCGATGGCGACCAGCAAGACATCGGGTGCGTCGCAGGGCTTCACCACGCAGGCACCCTCATCGGCCAGACGCTGGGCCTGTTCGCCGCTCAGTTGGCTGGCCATGGCCCGCTTTGGAACGACCAGTGTCCAGAACTGGCCATGCGAGGTGTAGGCGGCTCGCAGCGCCGCGACGGCACTGTTGGCATCCACCGGGAACAACACACGTGCGGTGTCGGACATCTCGCCCAGCAGCGCTTCGGCCAGTGTCGGGTCCTGATGGGACTGCTCGTTTTTGCCGTTCTCCCAGGTGTGGGATGTCGCCACCGTCACTACCGACAGCCAGCCCGGAGGCATGCCGGCCTCCGCCTGGTGGCGCGCGAACAGGATTTCCTGCCGCAGTGCACCCAGCATCTTCACGGCAAAGGCCTCGTAAGAAACAACGAGGTTGATGCCGCCCTTGTTACCCAGCGCCGCACTGACCACAGCCTCTTCGTTGAGGGCCGTGATCACGGCACCATCCACGGCTTCAGCCAAGCCCGGTTCGGGCGTGAAGACGCGGTGTTTGAGCAGGTCCAAGGTCTGGCCCATGCGGTTGCTGCGCAGCTCGTCGGGATTGCCGACGCGCGGGCGCAGTTGAGTATTGGCCTTGATGATTGCGGCGAAGGCCCCGTCGAGCGCGCCCATCGGCGAGACATCGTTGTCGTGCCACTGCGGCTCCGGAAGCCTCGGCGCTGCGACCTGGCGATGCGCTAGGGCATGGTCCCGCTCAAGGGGACGGCGCTGCACCTCATGCCTGCAGAGCAGGGCCACCGCTTGGTCGATTTCACCCGGCGGTACAAACAACGCGCGCGCGCCCTCGTTGAACTGCTGCCGTGCTGACGGGTCGAGACGGGGATTGCCCGCCAGCGGCAGGTTGTGCGCGGCGTTGGTTCCGGCACCGGGAAAACCGAATCCTTTGGGCGCTTCGGCGATGGTGTAGTGAAGTGGCACCGGGTACTGAACGGTTCCACGCGAAACCCCCGTAGCGCAGGCCGCCAGCCGTTCCTCCATCGCGTGGATGGCCCAGGCGAATGCGGCGGGGTCGGTGCCGTCGATCTCCATAGGGTCGAAGCCGTTCAGGCGCAGATGCTGCTGGAACCATTCGAGGCCGCCCTGCTGCTGCATGGTGCTGCGCTGCTCAATGCGACGGCCGTTGAGGATCATGAACGGAGCCACGAATCCACTGTCCTCGGCGCGCCACCAGCGCGGCGCCCAGTCGCTGCCGCGCTGCTCCTCGAATGCACCGTCGCTGAGGAACACCACCAGCCGTTCGCCGGGCAGGGGCATGTGCACGTACTGCAGTTCGGCAAAGCCGAGATAGCCCCCCTCGGACAGGCCGCCTGCCGTGTTCGGGCCGACGTGGCTGCCCAGCGGCGAGGCCGGGCGCCCCTGCGCGTCGATCGCGTAGCTGTAGAAGTCCCGAGCGAAGCGCGTAAGGCCGTTCTCGCTTCGGTCGTACCGCTCGGCGTGGCGCGGCGTCATGTTGCCAACAAGCAGGTTGCAGGCGTCGATGCCCGCCACGCAATGGCCTTGACCCATCAGCCAGCCGCGTGTCAGGCCGCTGAGCGCGTTCGCGGCAAGGTAGCCGACATAGGCCGGCACGATGTTCAGTGATCCGCCGGTGTGGCCTTCAGGCGTCTCCTTGTAGTCCTCGGCCGCCATTTCCCGGCCGTCGGTATAGACCCGATCGGCATAGGTCATGTGAACCGTTAGCCACATCCCGGCCACGGCCAATCGGTCTGCGGCCCACAGCGTGCGGTAGATCGCGGATGTGTCGCTCGCCTTGCCTTCGGCGACCAGCACCTGTGCGAGGTCGTGGATTCGCAGCTGCGTGAGGTCGTTGTGGGCGATGGGGCCATGCCCGCGCGCCCAGCGCGCGAACTCGGGATCGAATTCGCGGAACAGTCGCACCCGCTCGGCGACCCAGGGGAGGTTGTGATTCATTTTGAAGGTCCTTGGAACCGACCCGCAATGACGAGCGTCGGTGGGGTTGGGAACGCCGGCGTCTCGGATCGCCGGCGCAGAAACGAATGGCATGGCGCTGGGCACGTCAGACCTGCCTCGCATATAGCACCACGGCCACGGCCCACAGCAAGGCAGGCAGCAATAGCACCCAGCGGAAGTCCGAGTGGAGGACGAAGTCCATCGCACTCATCAGCCCGACCGTCACAAGCCCGGAGAACGCGACGGCCCAGCCGGTACCGCCTTGCCGCTCGCGCATGGCCATGCGCGCCAGGTGGACGATCAGTACGCACGCGCCCGTCATGAAGCCGCCCATCACCGTGAACACGATTCGCCGCCATGCCTCCAGACCGGGTGCCAATCCACGAAGCCGATCCAGCGGCACGCTGATGAAGCGCGGATCCTCGGGCAGCAGCGCCGGCCGCAGGAACACGAAGTAGGCGCCCAGCCTGACGAGCCAGACGCCGCAGGCCATGAACAGCGACATGGAGGTGCGCGGCGCCTGCGTGCGCAGAGGTGCCACCGCGCTGTGTCGGCGGGCGTCTCGGCGTGCTTGTCGGCGGCTCACGGCGTACCATCGCTGCGGCGACCGCGTCACTGCGACCACGCGAAGCCGAACTGCGGATAGGGCGAACGCGGGTCTGCTGACCGTCCACCTCCACGCCCTCACATTGACCTGCATCGGACAGAAGAATACAACTCGCGCAACCCGGTCAGCGGGCCTGCTCATTTTTCGCGCACCGTCATTGGCTTTGATGGGGTAGTACCCGAGTAAAGATCGCGGCGCGTCAAAGGAACGGGCCATCTTCCGTCGTCTCGTTTGGACGCTACGATCTGGTAGATCCCTGTGCCGCCCGCCTCGAATTCCAGCGCGCAAGCCGCCATGTACAGGCGCCAGACGCGGAAGGTCACCTCATCGACTTCCTGCAGGGCCTCCTCTCGGCGCGCTTCGAGTCGCTGAACCCAATGACGCAACGTCAGCGCGTAGTGTGATCGAAGACCTTCGACATCATGGATTTCGAAGCCGGACCGCTCCATCCCGAGCTGGATGTTGCTGACGCAGTCCAATTCGCCGTCAGGGAAGACATAGCGGTTGATGAAATCGGTCGCGACAGTTCGGTTCCAGCCCTCTTCGTCATGGGTGATTCCATGGTTGAGAAAGAGCCCGCCCGGCCGCAAAACACGCTGCACCACGGCGTAGTAGGCCGGCAGATGAGCGAGGCCCACATGCTCGAACATGCCGATGCTGGACACCTTGTCGAATACGGCAGTGCCATCGAGGTCGCGGTAGTCGCGCAGCTCAACCGTGACGAGGTCCTGCAAGCCTTCTGATCGGATGCGCTCGCGCGCGTATTCGAGCTGCTGCTGGCTGAGAGTGATGCCGTACGCGCGCACGCCATGTTCTCGTGCCGCCCAGCACACGAGTGCGCCCCAGCCGCAGCCGATGTCGAGCAGACGTTCGCCCGGCTGCAGCCGCAGCTTGCGGCAGATGTGCTCCAGCTTGTTGCGCTGCGCCTGGTCCAGCGTGTCGTCCGGCGTCTCGAAGTAGGCGCAGGAATAGACTCTCTCGGCATCGAGCCAGAGACCATAGAACACGTTTGAAACGTCGTAGTGGAATGAAATTGCTGCTCGGTCGGTTTGGCGCGAATGTCGATGGGAGAAGCGGCGCGCAACGCGCGAGGCCAGACTACGCGATGGTTTCAAACCATCCTGGTCAGACACGCGCAGTATCAGAGCGTCGCGCAACAGGGCCAGCTTGTCGCGCCAGGAGAGCGAGAACTTCTCGAAGTGCGCCTTGAGCCCAAGCGCGGTGTACAGGTCCCCTTCGATGTCGATGGTGCCGCGGAAGTAGGCCTCCGCCAGCAGCAGAGGATCCGGCCGCAGGACAAGGCGTCGAAGCAGACCCGGGTCGCGGATGATCAGGGTGTACTCTGGATGCGCCTCGAACTCGTGCAGGAGCACATCGCCCAGACGCAACGCCGGCTGGCGCTCGATGCCGGCCAGCAACCGGCGCAGGATGCGCAGCGCGGCGGCATTCATGTCTGGTGACGGGGATTGCGCAAGTGTCTTGGAATGGTTCATCTGGGGCACCTCAGTTGCTCGCGTGCAGCGCAAGCTGCGATGTAGCAGACGACTCTTTTTCGCGCCGGCACGATCGACATGACCAACGCCACTTTTTTGCATGTCCGTAGAGCCTCATGATGTCTGGGACTATCAAAATCGATCAAAGTCGGTCATGCGCGTACACGACTAGACTTCGCTCGCACAGATTTGCGCTGAACGTCCGCTGCCGCTCCTTCGATCAGACTGCAGACGGAATGGCCATCCGGTACTCCGTCAGGGAGTCGCGTCCAGTCGCGGTCTGCCTGCTGCATGCGCAGATGCAGCTCCGTCGCTTCCTTCAGTCGTCGAGCCTGTTCGTCAAGCCGCTCGCTCAGCAGCGCCCGAGCGCGCGGACAAGGAGATGTTCCGCGTTGACTCATCTCAACGAACTCCGCGGCGTCCTTGAGCGTGAAGCCGAGCGCCAATGCGTTGCGGATGAACCGCACCCGCGCCACGCTGCGCTCGGAGAACGCGCGATAGCCGTTCGCGCCGCGACCATCCGGCACCAGGAGGCCAACCCGCAGGTAATGGCGCAGCGTGTCTGGGGTCACACCTGCCTCCCGGGCGCATTCAATGAGTTGCATCACCGTTCTCCAGCGGGGTAGTCTCGCGTCGAAACGCATGGCAAGAGTTTGAACCCAGGTGCCGCACATAGGTCAAGAGCGTGGGTGTTTGAGCGGCTGTGATCCCATTGTCCGTGCGCTTTCGGAAGTACAACCGGCAGAACACGGTGACAGGGGTTGACCGGCTTGTGGGCGACGCTGAGAGCGGGGCTGTTGCTGACCACGGTGCTCTCCCTATTCATCGATTTCGTGTTCGGCACTTAGCGCACCATTCAAAACCCTGGCAGTCTCGTGCGCGATCACCCACTGTTCGCGCGCACGCACGGCCAGCACCGCGACCGAGGACCGTGACGCCTGAAGCTGGGAGACTTCGGATGCCGGACTGAAGGCGCGATTGCGCTCCTCGTCCAGATGCAGGCCAAGGAATTCCAGGCCGTCCAGAATGCGGCAACGCAGCGTCGGGGAGTTTTCCCCTGCTACGCCCGTGAAAGCCACCGCATCGCAGCCGCCCATCGCCGCGGCGTAGGCACCGATGTACTTGCGCACGCGGTAGGCATGGACCTGCAACGCCATTTGGGCAGCAGCATGACCATCCCGCGCGCGACTCTCGATCTCGCGCAGGTCCGAGCCCACACCCGACAACGCCTTCAGTCCACTGTCGCTGTAAAGCGCCGCTTCGATTTGCACCAGTGACAAGCCCAGGGTACGCGCGACATAGCCTGGCACGCCGGGGTCGAGGTCCCCGCTGCGTGTGCCCATCACCAGACCTTCCAGGGCCGTCATCCCCATCGAGGTGTCGACAGAGCGGCCACGGTCGATCGCGCAGACACTTGCCCCATTGCCGATGTGGCAGCTCACGATGCGCAGTTCGGATGGAGGCCGCATCAACGCGGAACTGACAGCCGCCAGCACGCTCTGGTGCGACAGGCCATGAAACCCGAATCGCCGCACCCCAACTGCGCGCCATGACTGCGGAACGGCATAGCATGAGGCGTGTTCTGGCATGCCGGCATGAAAAGCGGTGTCGAAGACCGCCACGTGGCGCACGCCTGGCCAACGCTCGCGCGCGATGCGGATGCCGGCCAGTGCAACGGGGTTGTGCTGCGGCGCCAGCGCAGCAGCCTGGTCGATCTCGTGCTCGACTTTCGCGTCCACGAAAGCCGCCTCGCGCAAGAAGGGGCCACCGTGTGCGACACGGTGGCCGATGGCATTGAGCGACGTCACGCCGGAACTTCGTACTTGCTGCTTGATCTCGTCAAACGCCGCGGCATCAACTGCGGGATGGTCGATCGTCGACTCGATCACGGGCATGGCCGATGCCGGGTCGAAAACCCCGAACTTGAGGGTCGCACTGCCGGCGTTGATGGCTAGGATGTGCATGTCTTGGTCGCCGTCAGTGCACATCGACGTCGCGACTTCCGGCCTCGGCAGTATGAGCCAGCCAGTACAACAGGACAACACACAGTGCGAGCAGCGCATGGAGCCACCAGCCCAGTTCATGGGCTCGGTGCTCCAACACCCCGGTACTAAAACGGCTCTTCAGGCGGTCAGCAGTTAAAGCTGGAGGGGCCTTTGTCAAAAAGGCTCCAACTCCAGCTTGTTCGCCACGTGAGCCGGCGATTTCAGCAACGAGTGCGCTCATTACCTGCATTTTTACTGCTTCGCCTTCGGCGCATCAGACCTGCATGTTCATTACATCGGTGTAAGCCTGAACAATTCGGTTTCGGCTCTGCAGCGTGGCCTGAAATGCAATGTTCGACTTGACTCCTGCAAGCATCGTTTCTTCAAGACTGACAGTAGGGTTGCCGAACGTGACCTCGCGGCTCAGGCGCCCAGATTCACTTTGCAATTGGCTCGTGGTCGCTAACGCTTGCTTCATCGCGTCCAAAAATCCACCGTCCTGAACTATGGGTGCTTTGGACACCAACTTGTCCACCGGAATGACTGGCAGTAGTGCGCCAAGCGGGTTTGTGATGACGTTCATGGTGTGTCCATTGTCGAACTGACGGAGGTTATGAGGGGCCCTTTTTTGCGGGAGAAATAGACCAGCGATCGATACGAAATAGTAAGTTTCGCCAGCCGATCAAGAAGCCCTGCAACTGGTGCGTAAGCCGTTCAATTGCACGGCTATGGATAACAGAAACGTCATCTTGCCGACATTGCCGTGAGTTGCCGGTACGCGCAGTGGTGTGCACCGCAAAGCATGAAGGTTGGCAGGAACCACGCAAAGGGAGCGTGGTCTACGGCAGTTGCGAAATCTCGAACACCAGTTTGGTGCTGGAGCCATAGCGGCTCATGGACGCGTGGTTCTGCTCCAGTTGGCTGTCGGGCAGATAACGGATCGGCAGCTCTGACAACCGGGAGCGCAGTGGAAGCGGCCACGGACGCGAGAAGCGCAGATGCGACGCTACGGGCTTGATGCCCTGCGCGCATGGCGCTCCAGCGTCAACTGGCGCGGCCCCTGGTGGAACCTCGGGGCCAGGCACATGGTCGCCGCACTGCCGCCCAAATACTTCACAGGCGTGGGGCTTGTATCGGTAGTTGACCATCCACCAACACCTCCAGCGTTTCACTTGAACCGCCGTAGGCGGAACCGCACGTACGGTGGTGTAAGAGGGGTGAGGGGTTACCCCTCACCCCGCTCGATCATGACAAAGATGTAATGAAGCCGTTATGCCTTTGACAGCTAGTCGTTTGCACAATGACATACGTCAAAAATGCATCACAAATCCATGAACAATCTCTGGCTTTCACGACCTACCTCAAGCCTCTGGCTGGGCGCCGCACTAATGGTGCCATCCCTGGCATTTGCACAGATGCCAGAGGTCGAAACCGCGAAGGTGGGCTACCTGCTCTCGTACCGATCAGCCCTCTCGGGTTACGAGGCCTACAAGGAGCAGTCCGTCCAGCCCTGGAAGGCGGCGAACGACAAGGTGGGTGAAATCGGCGGCTGGCGCGCCTATGCGAAAGAAATCAAGTCCGGCGAGCCCGGGTCCGCCAAGGACGCTGCTCCCGTCAGCGATCCGCATTCTGGCCATCACGGGGGAGAAAAACCATGATGCGTTTGCGTGCCACTCACGCCAAACTCGCTCTATCTGCACTCGGACTGGCGGTGCTGACCGGCTGTGCCAGCGTCAGCCTGGAGCAGAACATCGGCCGTGTCAACGAAGAAGCTGGTAGCTTCACCGATGGGAAACTCGCCCTGGCTCGTACCCAGGAGGAGCGCGACCAGCGAGCGCAGGCCGCTCAAACCTTGCTGGCGGAGACCCTAAATCAGAAAGATGCCGTCCAGTTGGCCTTGGTGAACAGTCCGTCCCTGCAGACCCTGCTGGCACAGGGTTGGGGAGAGTCAGCGGACGCCGCGCAGGTAGGCCGGATTGCCAATCCCATCTTCAGTTTTGAGCGCATGACGGCCGGCACCGAGCTGGACTTAGGGCGTGCGCTCTCCTTTGGCCTGTTGGATCTGCTGACCTTGCCGTCCCGCTATGGCGTCGCCACCCGGAGAATCGAGCAGTCTCAGCTGCGTTTGACCAGCGACGTGGTGGACCAGGTAACGCGCGTGCGCCAGGCCTGGGTGCGCGCCGTAGCGGCGCAGCAATCGCTCAAGTATGCCAAGCAGGTCTATGACAGTGCAGAGGCCGGAGCCGAACTGGCCAAACGCATGCAGAGCGTGGGTAACTTCAACCGCATCACCCGCGCACGCGAGCAGGCTTTTTATGCCGATGCCGCCACCCGCCTGAGCACGGCCCAGCACCAGGTCACGGCCAGCCGGGAAGAACTGGTACGTTTGCTGGGGCTGGATGAAAGCCAGGCGCAGGCGCTCAAGCTTCCGGAACGTCTACCTGATCTCCCCATGCAAGCACTGGATCCGCAGGCGGTTGGCTCGCTCGCTACCAAGGCACGCCTGGACATCCGCCTGGCGCAGACCGCGCTGGATGGCGCGGCCAAGGCCCAAGGCCTGAACATGGTGACCAGCTTCACCGATATCGAGCTCACTGGGCGTCGCAACACGACATTTGACAATGCCGAGGGCACCCGCTCCACCGCACGCGGCTGGGAAATCGATGTGCGCCTACCCCTCTTTGACTGGGGCGGAATGCAGCGCGATGCGATGAACGCTCGAACGCTGGCGGCCGCCAACCAGCTTGAAGGCACGGTGCGTTCCGCGGGCTCCAGCCTGCGCGAAAGCTATTCGGCCTATCGAACGGCCTACGACGTGGCGCGGCACTACCGCGACGAAGTGGTTCCGGTGCGCAAGGTGATCGCGGAGGAGAACCAGCTTCGCTACAACGGCATGCTGATCAGCGCGTTCGAACTGCTGGCCGATGCGCGCGATCAGGTCGGTGCCGTCACGGCGGCCTTGGACTCACAGCAGCAGTTCTGGCTGGCCGATGCCGCATTGCAGGCATCCGTAATCGGACGCCCCACCAACACCACCTTGTCGGTCACCACCAGCGCTTCCAGCGACGCGGGTGCCGGTCACTGATGCAGAGACGATTGCCATGACATCCAGAAGAGATTTTTTCAAGTTCGCCGGTATTGCTGGCGGCGCCGTTGCGGCCGGCGCGGTGAGCCGTGTCGCCATGGCGGCCTTGCCCGAGCCCGTCATTCAGACCAGCCCGAACACCATGGCCCCGCTGATGCCCAATTCGGGACGACCGTACAACCCAGTGGTGACGCTCAACGGCTGGACGCTGCCCTGGCGCATGAATCAGGGCATCAAGGAGTTCCACCTGGTCGCCGAACCGGTGGTTCGCGAAGTGGCACCAGGGATGAAGGCCCACCTGTGGGGCTACAACGGACAGAGCCCCGGCCCGACCATCGAGGTCGTCGAGGGCGACCGTGTGCGCATCTTCGTGACCAATAGGCTGCCCGAGCACACCAGTGTTCACTGGCACGGCCAGCGCCTGCCCAGCGG
Organism: Acidovorax delafieldii 2AN; assembly: GCF_000175235.1. Taxonomy (GTDB): domain Bacteria; phylum Pseudomonadota; class Gammaproteobacteria; order Burkholderiales; family Burkholderiaceae_C; genus Acidovorax; species Acidovorax delafieldii_B. The sequence continues at coordinate 19,350 of NZ_ACQT01000025.1, forward strand.
CATGGATGGAGTGACCGGTCTGACGCAGCCGGCGATTCCGTCCGGCAAGACCTTTGTCTACGAGTTCGTGGCGCGCCGCCCGGGCACCTTCATGTACCACCCGCACGGCGACGAGATGGTGCAAATGGCCATGGGCATGATGGGCTTCTGGGTCACGCACCCGAAAGCTAGGCACCCGCTGATCGACGAGGTGCAACGGGACTTTTGCTTCCTGCTCAGTGCATATGACATTGAGCCCGGGGCCGCTACACCCAAGGTCGCGGAGATGACGAACTTCAACCTGTGGACCTGGAACAGCCGTGTCTTTCCTGGTATCGACTCTCTGAACGTGCGTCTCAACGACAAGGTGCGCATCCGCATGGGCAACCTCACCATGACCAATCACCCGATGCACGTGCATGGCCACGAATTCGTGGTCACTGGCACCGATGGCGGCCCGACGCCCAAAAGCACGCGCTGGCATGAAGTAACCACCGACGTGGCCGTGGGGCAAATGCGCCAGATCGAATTCGTCGCCGACGAGGAGGGCGACTGGGCCTTCCACTGCCACAAGAGCCACCACACCATGAACGCAATGGGGCACGACATTCCCACCATGATTGGCGTGGATCACAGCGGCCTTGCCAAGAAAGTCAACAAGCTGATCCCGGACTACATGGTCATGGGCGAGCGCGGCATGGCCGACATGACGGAGATGGAAATGCCGATTCCCGACAACACCATCCCGATGATGACCGGGCAGGGGCCGTTCGGCTCGGTGGAGATGGGTGGCATGTTCAGCGTGCTCAAGGTGCGCCGCGACCAGAAGCCGGGCGACTACAAGGATCCGGGCTGGTACAAGCATCCCGCAGGCACGGTGGCGCATGAGTACACCGGCCCCATGGCCGAGCCCGCACGCTTCAGCGCCGAGGGCGGCCAGTCCATGCCGCGTGTGCGCAAGCCAGCAACGCCGACCGAAGTCAAGGTGCGCAAGCCCACTTCGCATGGCGAGCATTGAGGTTTCCCTTCAGTTATCAACGAGAGTCCATCCATGAAATTCACGCGATCCACTATTTCTCAATTCTTCGCTATGGCTGCACTGGCCACGTCGGGGGTAGCCTTCGCTAGCGGCACCCATGCAGGTGGTCACGGTGACGGGGGTGAAACAGCCATTGGCAAACCCGGCGTTGACGCCAAGGCCGGTCGCATCGTTACCATCGAAATGAGCGACAACATGCGTTACACGCCGTCGAACATTCAGGTCAAACAGGGCGAAACCGTGCGCTTCGTTGTCAAGAACGTCGGCCAGGTCAAGCACGAACTCAGCCTGGGCACCGAGAAGGAATTGCTCGAGCATCTGGAGCAGATGAAGAAGTTCCCGGACATGGAGCACGACGAACCCGGCAAGGTCACGCTCGCACCGGGCAAGCAGGGTGAAATCGTCTGGCAGTTCACCAAGGCGGGCGCCGTGAACTTTGCCTGCCTGATGCCTGGCCACTATGAGGCCGGCATGAAGGGCGCCATCCAGGTAGGCCGCAAGTGATGGTCTGAAGCGCCCACCACAGCTGGCCGAGCCATGGCCGGGCCTGACCATAGATCCATCCATTTACCCAGAGGTCACCATGAACACCATCCAACGTCTGCTCACCATCTCCGCTCTGGCCATGGGCGCTGCCCTGCCGCTGGCGGGCCATGCCCAGGTCAGTCCCAATTCAGGCCAGACTTCGGCGCCCGCGCCCGCACCCGCATCCATGACCGATGGCGAGGTCAAGAAGGTAGATCTGGACAACGGCAAGATCACCCTCAAGCATGGGGACATCAAGAACCTGGACATGCCCGGAATGACTATGGTCTTTGCCGTCCGCGACAAGGGCCAACTCACCAACCTCAAGCCCGGCGACAAGGTGCAATTCATGGTCGTCCAGGAAGGCGGGAAGATGATCGTCACCGACATCCAGCCCGTGCGCTGAGAAAATTCACAACCGCGGCATCTCGTCGGGCGCGGCAGCCCTAGTCAGCCCCTCCACCAAAAGGAGGATGCATCATGTTTCACATTCGCCATACCCTGATCGGCCTCTGTGTCGCCGCCGCCTCCGTGGGCGTGCTGGCGCACGGTTCCGACGAGCACAAGGACCAGGCTTGCTGAAACCGAAAGGGGTCACCACGCCAAGCTCCTGGAAGCCAATGCCGCCCAGACACGGTTGGCGGCGGAGCGGGACAGCGCACGCGCCGCTATGGCCGAAAGCGCCAGGGTCAACCAGGCGCAACGTGTTGAGCTGCAGCAAGCCCTTCAGGCGGTTGCGCAGCACAAGGCTGAAGCGGAAACTCTGCGCACGTTGATCGCGCAGTTCAGGCCACCGCAGAAGTCCGCTCGCCGAAAGCGGGCCAACGAGGCATCAGAAGGTCAATGAATAGCGCCAAGCCAGTGACAGTTGATGACGCTACGCAGGTCTTGGCGCTTAGCGTCATTCTGAAATTAAGGAATTATTCTTAATAAGAAAAGGCTTATGAATCAAGACTGGCCGTATCCTGGTTTGTCCTCTGGAGGGAAAAATTCTTCATTACCAAGTGATTTCGTGCGAAGTTTGACCACGCCTTTTTGACAACCCCGGTGGCGGACTTCACAGATTGCTCGCACGCCTGCGAGAGAAAAGTATCGACATCCCAAGGCATGCAAGCTTTTCTCGCCTCGCGAGGTAAGCTTCGCCTCCTGACCCATGGCAATCAATGCCGTTCGTAGTTTCACTACCTTGTCGGAGAGCAGCCCATCATGAGCACTCAAACCCATTGGGAATCGGTCTACGAAACCAAATCGCCGGAAACGGTGAGTTGGTACGCACCGCATCTCCTGCAGTCCCTGCAGTATGTCCGCACGGCTGCGGGCTCCAAGCAGGCGTCCATCATCGACGTGGGCGGAGGCGAGTCCACGCTGGTCGATGACCTCCTGGCCGATGGCTACGAGGACATCACGGTGCTGGATCTGTCCCACACGGCGCTGGAGGTCACGCAACAACGCCTGGGGCCCAAGGCCGCCGATGTAGCTTGGCTGGTGGCGGACATTCTGGAGGTGGAGTTGCCTGCGGCTTCGGTGGATGTGTGGCACGACCGTGCGGTGTTCCACTTTCTGACCACTGACGAGCAGCGTGAGCGCTACGTGGCGCAGGTGGTTCATGCCCTGAGGCCTGGTGGCTTTGCCATTGTCGGCACCTTCGGGCCACAGGGGCCTGAAAAGTGTAGCGGCCTGGCCGTTTCCCGTTATGCGCCCGAGGAACTGCACGGCAAGTTCGGAGCACCATTCGAGCTGATCGAAAGCCATACCGAGATCCACACCACCCCTTGGGGCGCACCGCAGCAGTTTGTCTACTGCTTTTGCCGCCACCACGCGCAGTAGGCGCCATCAGGCCCTGAGATCGTCACGCATCCCGCGCCCCATTTGATCGTCCTCATGTCACTTGATATTGCCCCGGATATCAGGTATTGCTCGCCACTGCGCTCGATATAGCCTGCGCCCACGTTGGCGTTGTTGCGCTCCAATGCAGTGACCAGGTCTGCGATCGTCAGTCCGTGAGCCACCAGCTTGTCTGGCCACGGTGCCACCTGGAACTCCTTGGCATACCCGCCGATGGTGTTGATTTCGGTGACACCCGGAACGGTGCGCAGTTGCGGTTTGATGATCCAGTCCTGGATCTCCCTCAGATCCATGGGGGTGTATTTGCGAAAACCAGATGCACTTGACCACCGAGTCCACTGCAAAGTGACCACACGCGCCACATCTACATGACCGACCGGACCAGGGCCCCGTGCCAATCTGAGTTGCTCGGCGTAGGAGCGACTCCCCCGCCGACAAACATCAGATCCCCACAAAGCTACCTTGCAGAACAGAAGTGCGCTAGGTCGCATGCTGTTCGTACTGCCATCTTCAGGTGGTAGGGGGCTTGGCTGATCATTGAGCCCGGCAAACTTGCCACAAATCCGTTCAATTGCCTATGAGATTGGGCGCACTCGACTGGCACGTATCAGGCAGGCATGTAGGGGGCTGCCATGCATTGGTTCTACCCGAGTCAAGTCAAAGCCCGAATCAGGCTGAATGCTGTCGGCCAACTCAGCATGGTCAATGACTGCTCCCACCCAAAGCTGTCATTGAATGGAGTCTTCCTTGCAGGTCCGCCCTACACCTCAAAGCTGTCACTGCAGGCTTACTCAAGCCGAGTGACTGCTTTTGCACGTGTTGAGGTGGCGCTGCCGACCCTCAGCAGCCAGTCGCCCCGGCGCCATGAATGGCCGGGATGCCGCGGGAGCGGTTCTATGCATGGCTCAATTTGATGGCCGAACACGGCCGTTCAGCTTTGCTACCGGCTGCCCAAGAGCTCCTCTGTCACCTGGTCTCCAGTTCGCTACGGCGGTGCCCTCATATTGCGAGGCCGGTTAGCGTCTCAGATTCCCTGCCAAGGGCTGAGTGTCTGATCGCATCCTCCGACGTGCGCGCGGCATACTTGGAAAAACAGGGAGCAGGCAGTATGGCGGTAATTCACTCCGCACGATTTCATACTTGGGACAAGCAATTCAGGTCAGTTGACTTGTTGCTCGAGACAGACTCGCCCAGGGCAAACACCTTTGCGACGACGTTTATTACAGGCCGCAACGGCTCACACAAGAGCACGCTGCTGAAGGAGATCGTCTCAGGATTGGCGGTGGTCGGACGCATTGATCGTCACGAAGCTTCGTCTGTACAGAACCCGGGCCGTGATCAAGTTCTTTGTGTATCGGGTTCTGTGGCCGACCGGTTTCCTCAGAAGGAATTGCCTGGTGGCACTCGTAGTCCATTCGACGTCCCCAACTACACCTACGTTGGGCAACGAGTTATCAGCAACCTGCTTAGCAAGAAGGCACCTCTGGAGACCATGCTCGCTTTTGCGCTCGATCCCACGAAAGCAGAGCGTTGCAGATGGGATTTCTTTGGCGCCGCACATCGGCACGCGGGAATTCGACCATCTGGGAAGTACACCTTAGAGGCCCAGCGTGAATCGGCAAAGAAGGCGCGAGCCCCGATGAGTGACTTGCTTGGCATCGTGCAAGGTGTGCGACCTGAGTCCGACGGCAATCGTAAGCCAGCTGCAGATCGCCCGCATATTTCCTACGCCACAGCTCAGTGGCTCCTGCAGGAATTCAGCTATGACGAGTTTTTGGCACTGCAATTCTTCGTGAATAAAGGGAAGCGTCGTGTGGCGGTCACGCTCGACGAGACGGGGGCTCACTGCCAAGGCATCGAGCCCAACGTGCTGCGCCTGGGATTGCTCACCGATCTCGTGCGCTTAGTGGATGTAACCGTGAAATCGGCAGGAGGCGATGCCGACTTCTCGGCGATGGAGTTGAGTTCGGGCGAGTACCACATGTTCTCCACCATCCTGGCAATCGGCTTCGGCCTTGAGGACAAGGCCGTCCTGCTGATAGACGAGCCCGAGAACAACCTCCATCCGCAGTGGCAGCGGGACCTGATGGCGACGGTCTTCGACGTGTGTGCGGGGGCGATGAAGACGGAAGGACATCTCATCGTATGCACGCACTCGCCGCTCATCGTTGGAGCCGCTCCGGAAGGCAGTTCTATTGTTGACATGAGTAGCGATGCGCCTCAGACCAGCGTGGCGTCCTACGGTGCTTCCTCTGACGAGCTGCTTCTTTCTCAGTTTGGCATCGGCTCCAGCCGGAACAAGGTCGTCGTGGACACCCTACAGCGAGCCGTGTCGTTGATCGAGCGAGGAGACTTCGAGAATGCAGAGTTCCAAGGATTGATGCCGGAGCTTAGGTCGATCCGTGACGCGCTCACTCCGCACGACCCAATGGTCGATGTCATTGATGCACTCTTGGACGAAGGTCCTCAGCGGTGAACATCGGATTCGAAAAAATCGCTCCGACCCCCGGCTATCCTGCCGGAACGACGGCCGCTGCGTTGATAGGCCTTACATGGGAGTCCAGAGCAAACGTCGCGATCGCGTTCCGTGGCGGGCTGAAGCTTGCGCTCAGGACGGTGCAGCTAGGACGCTGCTGCTTCTGCCGACGTCATCTCTATGACGACTACGCGACTCACCTTGAGCATTTCGTGGACAAGGCGACGTTTCCTCGGTTCGCGTACGAGATTAGGAACCTTGCGCTGTCTTGTGGGACCTGCAATATCCGGAAGAATGCATATTTCTCGACTTGGGACCGCAGATACAGGTTCATGACGAGAAACTTCGTCGGTCCAGTGCTGATTCGTTGTCCTGTGCTCAGCGTTGCGCTCAACTCTTGCGATGCCTTCCCGGCGATTCCGGCTAATTTCAGCTGGGTCAATCCCCACTTCCACAATTACTCACAGCACATATTGGTTGCGCGTGGTTGGGTTTTCGAAGGTCAGTCTCCGGAAGGCAGACGGACAATTCGTAGCCTCAAGCTGAACGAAGTTGGTCAGATCGAGCGGCGGGCGCTGGCCGAGCGCCTTGAAGCGCGCGGTGGTGCCTTGTCAATGCTCGTCGGTGCGATCTCTGTGCTGGACCAGCATCGAGCAAATGATGTGAAGGACGCGATCATCAAGGTGATTCGACGTCGTCGAGAGGCAGCCAAAGCCAGCGGTGGAAACTAGACGTTGGGCGCTCCGCTCGGTCATGGGAACAGTCGCTGGTGAACTTCCGCTCCCGGCCTGAAGCGGGCGGCCGTCCCGGTACTTCGAAAGTCAGCTTATAGCCGAGATGTTGAGTTCATGGCTATGCCAGGAAGCTGACAGTCATAGGGCTGTGGCAGCCGAGCATCACTAGTCGCTCTGGCGAGTCGAAGCCAGCGCATCCTGTGTGCCCCTCAACTCGATGGGAGACCATCATGGCATCCACAGGTAATACCGCTCATCGCGAGCCGTGGAACAAGGGCAAGATCGTCGGGCAGAAGGCTCCGTTCAAGCTGAAGGATATCTGGGCGCTGCGCGTAAGGCTTCAGATGGAAGGCCGGGTGCGCGAGCTTGCTCTCTTCAACTTGGGCATCGATAGCAAGCTGCGAGGATGCGACCTCGTCGCCCTCAAGGTTCGGGATGTATGCCACGGCGACCAGGTGGCATCGCGCGCGGTTGTCATGCAGCACAAGACTCAGCGTCCAGTGCAGTTCGAGATCACGCAGGCTGCCCGTGACGCCTTGCAAGCCTGGATCAAGCTGGCTGGGCTGAAATCAGAGGACTTCCTGTTTCCAAGCAGGCTGCACGAATCGCCACATCTGGGAACACGGCAGTACGCCCGAATCCTCGGTCACTGGGTTGACGAGCTAGGCCTGGACCGCATGGAGTACGGGACGCACTCGATGCGCAGGACAAAGGCGACACTGATCTACCGCCGCACAAAGAACCTGCGCGCTGTCCAGTTGTTGCTCGGCCACTCGAAGTTGGAGTCAACAGTGAGGTACCTGGGTATCGAAGTAGACGATGCCCTTGAGATCTCAGAACAGACGGAGATTTGAAGTTGTCGCTGGCGGCCACCCTGGAAGCTGCGGCAGGGTGGCCGTCCTCAACGGCCGCAATGTGGCGCTGGGCCAAACTGATACTTTCGGCCAGGAGCGGACATTGTTGAAAGGCAGTGCTCGGGTTGCTCCAGTGCGACCTGCGAGGCCAAGGCGTCTACGCTGCGGTAGCCGCGGCGGCCTACCCGGCGGGCGTTCTGCAGCGGCGCCGCTTCAGCGCCGCCATAGGGCGCATACCCTCCTGCAAGGCACGCAATGTCGATTTGGCTTGTCGTCGTTCGTCGATGGGATACGAGATGCCCTCAGGCGGGCGCGCCAACCGCTCAACGTCACAGGAGTGAAGACATGTCATACATCGATGGTTTCGTGATCGCGGTGCCCACCGCCAACAAGCAGAAGTTCATCCAGCACGCGCGCCACCTCGACCCAATATTCATCGAGCTGGGCGCAATCCGTGTGATCGAAGGATGGGGTGACGACGTCCCCGACGGAAAAGTCACGGATTTCCGCCGCGCAGTGCAGGCAACGGCCGAGGAGACGGTGGCATTTGCGTGGGTCGAATGGCCGGACAAGGCCACTCGCGACGCAGCCATGAAGAAGATGATGGAAGACCCGCGCATGGATCCGTCCGCACCCGGCAACCCACCCATGCCCTTCGACGGCAAACGCATGATCTTCGGCGGCTTCGAACAGGTCGAAGTGAAGGCTTGAGCGGTGGGGCAACGCCGCCCATGGACGTGCCACGCGTCACGGCGGGCGTCTGGCACAAACTGTCGGCCCGCATGCGGTGGCTCCGAGACATCGCGCAGGGCGCCTGCTCCGGGGACCCGCAAACGTCACGCATCTCCCCGTTGCAGTCTCCACAAGTTAGCTCTCGAGGCCATGCAGGGCTTCACACTTGCGGCCAGAAGCAGCCGGCCAGCACATTTTCTTAGCAACCTGTTCCAAGCTGTGGAGTCAGGCAGTCGGATCTGAGCCGGAATGTCTGCCAATGCCTAAACTAATCATGCTTGTGTCAAGGTCGCAAGCTACTGCTTTAGCCAGCCAGAACGGTCGTTCGAGCGTGATGTGACAGCTAAGCGACGCTTTACTCAGCGTGGGTTGGCACTATGCGCACAAAGCCAGCCTAAAAGTTGGGAGATCCAGAGCGCGCAAGCGCCACCTAACCTTTTCTAGACGTCCCAGAGTGACCCATTAGTGTCGCGCCTTAGTTTTCGATTCCCCTGTGCGCGTTGCTCGCACAAGTACATAATGGTTACTTCCGATGAAGTGTGAGCCGCCTGAAGGCGGCTCCGCCTCAATCTACCAGTCATTATTCACCGATTAATTCAAATGGACTTCAAAGCCAAACAACAAATGATTGAAGATATAGGTGCAGAGGTTCAAGATCTGCACCCATTATTGAAATCGGTGCTAGGAAAATTGGAGAATATTAAAGGCGTTGAGTATACGCATGGGACTCAAGAGAAAGGAGCGGACTTTGTTCTTACAAGATTCGATCCAGCTTTGGGGACATTCTCCTACATTGGGGTTGTAGTAAAGAAAGGAAAAATCACCAATGACATAACCGATATAAATCGCCAAATAGAAGAATGCGCACTTCCGCGTCTCTTAGATGGTGGAAAACGAAAAGAGCGATTATCTGAGGTTTGGGTTGTCAATACTTCGACAATCAGCAGTAATGCAAAAGATAAGATTTTTGATCAGTACACAAAGCAGCGTATTGAATTTATCGATGGATTTAAACTAACTCAGCTCGTTGATAAACACGCTGAATTTTTTTGGCATCAAGTACCCTCTCATCTTGGCGTCTACCTAGATACTCTAGGCAGAAGAATGGATTTGCTTGAAAAAGAGTCGGGAGGGGTTGGAAGTATTGCTTGTGATGGTTTCTATATTGAGCCTGATATCCAGGAGATTGAAAGGGTTAAGTATCAGAAAAAAATCACTAAAGCCCAGAAGCCTCGTTTGGTAAATATCACAGAAGAGGTGCTTAAAACGCACGTTTCTATACTGCAGGCGGACATGGGGTTTGGAAAGTCGAAGATTCTCCGTAAACTTACCCAGTTCTTTTCGGCAACCGAGCGATTTAACGAGCATCGCGTTATTCCTGTTCATATGTCTTTTCGCAAGTTTAAAGAGAATAATCTTTCGCTGGCGAGGTTGATAGATGGCGAGATAGGACAAGTAATCAATGAGCTCAATGATGATCACTTCAAAATTCTAATTGCTCTTGATGGAATCGACGAAGCCGCGGTAAACGGGGATTGGAAGGACTTTGTTAGAGGAATTGTTGCCGAAGCAAGGGCAAATGATAAGGTTCACCTCATTCTCACAACTCGCCCGCTGCATGTCCTTGACGAAGATGTTGACATTTTCAGCGGAGCCAAAAGGTTCTTGGTGCGCCCCCTGAGTGTTCCAAAAATTGTGCAATTTGTTGAGAAGGCCTGCCAAGCTATCTCCGTGCCAAAGAAGATTTATGAAGATCTGCAGCGCTCAGATCTTTTCAAACAACTTCCGCAAAGCCCTATAGCGGCCGCCCTGCTTTCTAGTTTAATCTCGCAAAATCAAAATGATTTGCCATCCAACCTAACGGAATTGTATGCAAAATCCGTTGAGTACATGCTTGGAAGATGGGATGTGCAGAAAGGTCGAGCCCCGGAGAAAGAGTATGCAGCAGCAGAGCGCATAGCATTGATGCTGTCCGAATACATCGTCTCAAATCAACTGATTTGGATGAGTTTTGATGAGGCTCAATCTATGCTTCGGGAATGGCATGGCAAGCGTAATACAGGAGTTGATCTCGAGAAGCTTGAGGAGCGAGTATTTGTAAAATCCGGAATTTTCACGGTCGACGAAGATGATCGGAAACTGTCGTTCCGGCATCGCTCTTTTGGCGAGTATCTTTACGCGAAGGCTGCCTCTACCAAAGCAGAACTGATTACGCGTGAAATGGCATTCAAAGCGTATTGGGTAGAGAGCTACTTTTTTTACATCGGAATTAAGGGCGACTGCCCGGAACTTCTTCAGGATCTATTCAGTCACCAGCCGCAAGACGAAACCGAGAGTTGGTTGAAGATATTGGCTTTGCCGGATTATGCTCTTGCAGGTTATCAGACGGAATATGCTATTGTTCAGAGTAATTTGCCAAGACTCTTTATTGAGGCTGCAAAACTTTATCGCGACATCAGTCAAAACAAAACGAAGAGCAAGCTGGTTGAGCTTTCCGAAATGCATCTTCTCTGGTTCTTTCAGAGAGTGATTAGGTATTGCTACAACTATGATTATCTTAAACCAGCTATAAACGGTGTTATCCTAGAGATTGAAGCCCAAAATATCGACTTTGAAGATAAGGTTTACGCGCTCTTCTTCGCTGCATGTTTTGCCGCGCAGCTTGACGATCCATCCGGATTTGAATTTCTAGTCAAAACCTACCCGACAAGCAAGCTTCCTCTTCAATTGTCAATTGCAATTGAGCTGGAAAGCCGAACAAACAAGGATTTTTCAAAGTTGCCAATAATTAAGGCGCACGAAAAAAGGCTAAAAGAATTGCTTGCCGCGAAACCTCAAGCAAACGGCAGCCGCATCAATGTTCGAGGGGGGGGTCTGCTACCGAGCAACGTCTAACGGAACTGTTCGAAAAGCCGGTTAGATTGGCGCATCAACGGCCCATTCAGCGCTAAGGAATAGATGGGTTCAGAGGTGAGTTCCGGGCTAGGTATTTGTGCGCTACGCTTGCAATCGGCACGATAGAAGGGCTTCGTTTTTACAGCGTGTCACATATACATACACGGAATCTATTTACAGAGAGACCGCCGTGCTATCTCTACGCAGACCGCTATCCGACACAAACTGTGTAGGTCATCGTGGCATCCATGGCCTGCCGTAAGTGCTGCATGGCAAGCATTGGTCATCGAAGCTTGAACGGCAGCAATGGGTCGCAAGCTCCTGTTCACACTACCTGACAGCAGACATCCAGTGACCTATCTGCCTGCACTTGATGGTCGCTGTCCGCTGCACACCTGAAACCCGTCATTGGGCTGTCCCCCGCGTCAATGCTCGGATGGCCGGTATGGGACGGTGACCGTTAGGCAGCGTTGCGGCTACGAGCAGCGGCAATCGCTGCAGAGCCGACTCGAGCGCGGGAGCTCCCTCACGCTTAGGCCCTTGCCACCGGCACATCCTCCCACCGGGTCGTGTACTGCGGCGTGCGCCTCTCCTGCTTCATCCCCCAGTCCTTGCCCCTGTTGGTGCCGCCCGTGGCACCTGAATGCACGGTGCCCTTGCCATAGCGCTGGTTGAGCGCATCCAGCGCCACCATCAGTCGGGTGCGGTCCCGGTGGTCTTCATCCTCCAGATCCAGCTCACCTTGCAGCACGTTTCACGCACCCACTCACCACCCCCCACACCTCAATGGTCTGGCTGTCGCGGGGGATGATGTCGGGATAGGTTGGGTTGGCCGCGCGCAGCTTGATCCGGCCGGCACGCTGGTGCAGATACTTCACGGTGCATTCGCCGTCCACAATGGCCACGACGATGCTGTTGTGCTTGGGCTTGATCGCCCGGTCCACTGCGATGATGCTGCCGTCCTCAATGCCCGCGTCCCTCATCGAGTCGCCACGCACGCGCCAGAAATAGGTGGCCTGGGGATGCTTCACCAGCAGCTGCATGATGTCCAGCCGCTCCACCACGAAGTCGTCAGCTGGCGATGGAAACCCCGCGCGCACGCTCACCCCGCAGAGAGGCAAGACCAGCGACTGCGCCGCCGTGTCGTACGGCACAGGTAGCGGGGAATTCCAAAGACTGTACATA
>NZ_ACQT01000024.1 GCF_000175235.1 Acidovorax delafieldii 2AN
GTCGAGCGCGCCGTAGCAGGTGCCGGCCTTGACCACCGGCTGGGCGTGCCGCACCAGCCACAGCCGGGCGGGGGTGGGCACCGGGGCGCTCATGCCCACCGCAAGGCCAGCGCCGCGCCCAGGTAGAAGCCGATCTCGCTGACCTGCTGCGTGGCGCCCAGGCAGTCGCCGGTGAAGCCCTGCAGGCGCCGCGCGAACCAGCGGCCCATCCAGGCGGCGGCGAGACCGCTGAAGCCCGCGGCTGCTACCAAAAAGAGAGCTGACTGTGTTTGCCAGACAAGCGCAACAGGCACAAAACACCACAAAACTGCCGCTGCCAGCGCGCCGCTGGTGATCTGGTCGGCCAGCGGCTTGCTTTTGGACCGCGCCGTGTCGCCCACGTGGGGCAGGCTGCGCACGATGAACAGCGGCCACAGGCGCGACAGCACATGGCCGCCTGCGAGCGCCGCCAGGGCCACCGCCAGGCTGTGCGCGCCCAGCAGGGCCAGCAGGCTGAGCTTGGCCAGCAAGGCCAGCACCAGGGCCATCGCCCCGAAGGCGCCGATGCATGAGTCTTTCATGATGTCCAGCGCCCGCTCACGGTCGGCGCTGCCACCCAGGCCATCGGCCACGTCGGCCAGTCCGTCTTCATGGAAGCCGCCGGTCATCAGCACCGTGGCGATGGTGCAGAACACCGCCGCCACTGTCGGGGCCAGCGGATTGGGGGCCAGGGCCCAGTACAGCGCGGCATACACACCCGTGGCCAGAACCGCCGCCAGCCAGCCAATGCCCGGGAAATGCGCGGCACTGGCGCGCAGCATGGCCGGGCTGTAGCCCACCCAGCGGGCCAGCCGCCCGGTGACGGGGATGCGGGTGAAAAACTGCACGGCCAGCAGGTAGTGGCGCAGGGCTTGCATGGGGACAGCGTCGATAGAACTATCAAAATTGATAGCTCGCAGCGCTTGCCAATCAAGCGCTACAAGCCATTTTGGCCCTCATTTGGAGCGCAGAAACAGCCGGTAGGCCGGGTTCTGTGTCTCTTCCACGTAGGGGTAGCCCAGCGTGGCCAGGAAGGCATCGAAGGCCGCGGCGTCTTCGGGGGGCACCTGCAGGCCCACGAGGATGCGCCCATAGTCGGCGCCCTGGTTGCGGTAGTGGAACAGGCTGATGTTCCAGGTGGGCTGCATCAGGCTCAGGAACTTGAGCAGCGCGCCCGGCCGCTCGGGAAACACGAAGCGCAGCAGGCGTTCGTCCTGTGCCAGCGCCGAGTGCCCGCCCACGAGGTGGCGCAGGTGCTCCTTGGCCAGCTCGTCGTACGTCAGGTTGAGTGCCTCGAAGCCGTGGCGCTCGAAGTTTTTGGTAATCTTTTCCGACTCGCCCTTGCCCTGCGTGGCCAATCCCACGAACACGTGGGCGCGCGTGGCGTCGCTGATGCGGTAGTTGAATTCGGTCACATTGCGCGGGCCGCCGGGCAGGCCGCCCACCACTTCGCAAAAGCGCCGGAAGCTGCCGCGCTCTTCGGGGATGGTGACGGCCAGCAGCGCTTCGCGCTCTTCACCCACCTCGGCGCGTTCGGCCACGAAGCGCAGGCGGTCGAAGTTCATGTTGGCGCCGCACAGGATGGCGGCGTAGGTCTCGCCCTTGGTCTTGTGCGTGGCCACGTACTGCTTGATGGCGGCCACGGCCATGGCGCCGGCGGGCTCGACGATGCTGCGCGTGTCCACGAACACGTCCTTGATGGCGGCGCAGACGGCGTCGGTATCGACGGTGATGTAGTCATCGACCAGCCCCTGGGCGATGCGGAAGGTTTCCTCGCCCACCAGCTTGACGGCGGTGCCGTCGGAAAACAGGCCCACGTCGGGCAGCGTGACGCGTTCGTGCGCGGCGACCGACTGGGCCATTGCGTCCGAGTCGTTCATCTGCACGCCGATCACCTTGATCTCGGGCCGCACGGCCTTGATGTAGTTGGCCACGCCGCTCACCAGCCCGCCGCCGCCGATGGCCACGAACACGGCGTCCAGCTGGTTGCTGCCCAGGCTTTGCAGCTGGCGCAGGATCTCCATCGCGATGGTGCCCTGGCCGGCGATCACGTCCGGGTCGTCAAAGGGGTGCACGAAGGTCAGGCCCTGCTCTTTCTCAAGCTTCACCGAGTGGCCATAGGCATCGGAGTAGCTGTCGCCAAACAGCACAACCTCACCGCCAAGCGTCTTCACGGCGTCGATCTTGAGTTGCGGCGTGGTGGTGGGCATCACGATAACGGCGCGGGAGCCCAGCTTGTGGGCGCTCATGGCCACGCCTTGGGCGTGGTTGCCGGCCGAAGCGCATATCACGCCGCGCTGGAGCTGCTCGGGCGTGAGGTGGGCCATCTTGTTGTAGGCGCCGCGCAGCTTGAAGCTGAACACCGGCTGCTGGTCTTCCCGCTTGAGCAGCACCTTGTTGTGCAGGCGGCGGCTGAGATTCTTGGCGGGCTCGAGGGCCGACTCGACGGCCACGTCGTAGACGCGGGCGGTGAGGATCTTTTTCAGGTAGTCGAAGGGGGTGAGGTGCTGAGTCATGTGAGGCGGGGTATGCGCCGCCGCGGCAAGGCGGGCGGGGCCACCATCATAGGCGCGTCACCTGACGGCACGCAGACGGGCGGTGGGCTCGGGGCCAGGAGGGTGCGTGCGGGCAAAAAAAAGCCCCAGGCGGTAAAGCCCAGGGCTGAATCCATCCTTTGAGGAGATGGAGGAGACAATCGGTGCATTGCCGCAGGGCACGGTTCCTTGGAACTGCTTCCCTTCTCAGTAAAAAGGGCAACGCATGGCGCTAGTGTAGCGCGGAGCTTGCTGCGATGCAGCAAAATCCACGTCGATTTCTCGAAATAGCCCATCCAATTCGTGAAAAAAACCACGCATCAACAGGAGAGACAGTTATGGAATGCACAGTCAGCTGGACCGGAAGCGCCGGCACCCGTTCAGGAATGGGATTTGTGGCGGAAACGGGCAGTGGCCATGTCCTGTCCATGGACGGCGCACCGGATGCGGCCAACCCTGCCAACGGCGGACTGAACCTGGCACCCCGGCCCATGGAGACCGTGCTGGCCGGCACGGGTGGATGCACCGCCTATGACGTGGTGTTGATCCTCAAGCGCGGGCGCCACGATGTCCGGGGCTGCAGCGTCAAGCTCACCTCCGAGCGCGCCGAGGTGGACCCCAAGGTCTTCACGGCGATCCACATGCAGTTCACGGTGACGGGCAAGGGCATTCCCGCCGCAGCGGTCGAGCGCGCCATTGCCATGAGCCACGAAAAATACTGCTCGGCCAGCATCATGCTGGGCAAGACAGCCCGCATCACCACCGGTTTCGAGATCGTCGAGGCCTGAAGCCGCCGCTTGGGGCTGGTGCCGGGTGGCGGTGACAGTTGAGACGGGAGTAGTGGAGTCTGTTCCGGCCCAGCAGGTCCGGTCGAGACGAGCGCGGCCCGGTCAGGAGACTGCAAGTCGGCGCGGCGAGTGTGTGCCACACAGGCGGGCGCGGCTTCCCCACATTGGTGCGCGGACAATTCGGCCCATCGGGCAAGCGCCAAGCCTGCGCCGCGAATTTGCTGGTCCCGAAAAGACCGCGTGCGTGGCAGGGCTCAGACGTAGTGCGCCGTGGTGGTCATCACCTTGGCTGCCATCTTCATCATCGCGCGGGCGGGCGAGGGCAGGGCGAGCCCACCCGCGGTGCGCGCATTGGCGGCATGCCTTTCCTCATCATCCTTCATGCGGCGGACCACTGCCCGCGAGGCCAGGTCGTCCTCGGGCAGCCTTTCCAGATGGCTTTGCAGGTGTGCGGCCACCTGGTTTTCCGTCTCCACCACGAAACCCAGGCTCACGCGGTCGCTGACCTTGGCGGCCGCCAGTCCCAGGGCGAATGCCCCCGCGAACCACAGGGGGTTCAGCAGGCTGGGCCGCGTGCCCAGGGCGTCCAGCCGTTGCTGCGTCCACGCCAGGTGATCGGTTTCTTCGCGTGCGGCCTCCAACAAGTGGCTGCGCAGCTGCGGGTCGCGGGTGACAGCCGCCTGCGCGGTGTACAGGGCCTGAGCACACACTTCTCCCACATGATTGACGCGCATCAGGGCGCCAGCCAGGCGTTTTTGTTCCGGATTCAGCGGTGCCTCGGCAAAGGCCTCGGCCGGCGACGCCTCCACGGCATGCGGTTTTGCGAACAGGGTGCGCAATGCGGTGTCTGCGGCGCAAAGGAAGGAGTCCATAAGAATGCCGGGTAGTGAATTGAAAAGTGCCCTGATTTGGGCACGGATCGTGCTTTTACAAGGCAGCGAGATGGCAGTTTACGAGGTCAAACGTGACCGCATGTTGCTCTGCCTGAGTGCCATTGTGCGCATTGTTAAATTAAAGTGACAGTTGTTACAGACAGGGAGATGGGTTTCAAGGTAATTTGATCGTATTGTTTTCAGCACGTGTGTCAGTGGTTGTATCTGCAGAGGCTGTTTTTGCGGGCGTTTTGGCGTTTGCGCGCCTCGGCTGCAAAAGGCGGGGTCGGGAGTTATCGTCCTGAATGTTGCAATGCCGCAACGGATTTGACCTTGCGCGCTGATTTCCTTTGCGCAACCGCGCCTCGTCTGGTGCAATAACCGTAACTTCCCCACCAGGAGGTTGGCCCGGGGAACCGGTGGGACTGCGCTGGCGCTGTGCCCAAGACCTCCGAACCGGTGCCCATGTTTAACCTTGGAGTAACTCGCAATGAAAAAATCCCTGATTGCCCTGGCTGTGCTGGCTGCTTCCGGCGCTGCAATGGCTCAGTCTTCCGTGACCATGTTCGGTATCGTTGACGTTGGCGTGGGCCACGTGTCCGCTACCAACTCCGTGAGCGGCGTGACGCAAAGCGGCAATTCCTCCAGCCGTCTGGGCTTCCGCGGCGTGGAAGACCTCGGCGGTGGTCTGAAGGCTGGCTTCTGGCTGGAAGGCGCTATCTCTCCTGACACCGGCACCGGTGCGGGCGCCAACAACGCTGGTCCTGGCTTCGCTTTCTCGCGTCGTTCGACCGTGAGCCTGGCTGGCAACTTCGGTGAAGTGCGCCTGGGCCGCGAACTGGCTGCTGGCTACGACAAGCCCGCTATTTCCTATGATCCGTTCGGTCAGGTCGGCCTGGCTGCCCTGCAAGGCTGGACCACGGTCCGCGTGAGCAACGGCGTGAGCTACCGCACCCCCGCCAACCTGGGTGGTTTCTTCGCTACGGCTCACTACGGCTTCGGCGAACAAGCTGGCAACAACACCGCTGGCCGTTACTTCGGTCTGGCTGGTGGCTACGAGAACGGCCCTCTGAGCGTGACCCTGGCTGCTGACCAAGTCAAGGCTGGCGTCGTGAACAACGGCTACAGCAGCGTGACCCTCGCCAACGACCTGAAGACCTGGAGCCTGGGTGCTTCGTACGATCTGGGCGTTGTGAAGCCAGCTTTCGTGTACCACAGCGAAAAGACCGGCAGCGTGAAGAACAACATCTACATGCTGGCTCTGACGGCTCCCGTGGGCCCCGGCAACCTGATCGGTTCGTACGCTCGTTACGACCTGAAGGATAGCAACAACGATTCCAACGCCCTGGCAATCGGCTATGTGTACAACCTGTCCAAGCGCACCGCTGTGTACGGCACGTACGCTCACATGAACAACAAGAACGCCGCTGCTCGTAACCTGAACGGCGTGTCTGGCAGCTTCAACAGCAACGTGACCGTCGGCGCCGGCGAGAACGTTGATGGCTACCAAGTCGGTATCCGTCACGCATTCTGATGACATGCTGGCCTTGGGCCAGCATTCACGGACGTGATCAAGGCCACCCGTCGCGAGACGGGTGGCCTTTTTACATGGGCCTTTTGGAGTTTTTGCGAAGCCTTGTCTTGCTCTGCCTCAGTTACTGTGTATTGCGGCTTGGGTGCTCTCGGATTGCTCGCTCAGCTGACCCGCAGTTGGGTGAGGATTTAATAAGTGAACGGTCGTTCTATTAGGGAAAGCCTGTGTAAGCAATACGCAACAAGCGCTTCCGCATGACCGTGCGTTTACTACACTGGATCGGTGCCAAATCAACCATAGAAAGAGACCCGATCCATGAAAAAAGCTGTTTTTAAGAAACTTTTCGCTATCGGAGCCGTTGCTCTCGCCTCTGGGGCTGCGTGCGCGCAGGCCAGCAGCGTGCAGTTGTATGGCATCGTGGACGTTGCCTACCGCCATACCAACAATGAGGGGCCTGCCACGGACAAGGGTCAGTCGCTGAACCAGATGATCGGTGGCGGCATGTCGCAAAGCCGCTGGGGCATCAACGTCAACGAAGACCTCGGCGGTGGCCTGAAGGCGCTGGTGAATCTTGAAAACCGTTTCACTGCAGACAACGGTGCCACGGCGGGTGGCTATCCCAATGGTTCTTATTTTCAGCAGTCGTGGGTGGGCCTGCAGGGTGGCTTTGGCCGCGTGACCGTGGGCCGCCAATACAACATTCTGTTCGACTTGGTGACTTCCACCTATGCGTCGTACCCCTACTCGCCTTACATGGAGGTGTACAAGCCTGAAATCGGCTTTGCCCTGCTGGCGCGTGCTGACAACATGATCAAGTACACGGCCGAAGTGGGCTCCATCCGTGGTGCCCTGCAGTACTCGTTCGACGAGAAAGCCGCCACCGGTGGCAAGACCATGGGCGGCTACCTGCGCTATGCCGCTGACGGTCTGGCCGCTGGCGTTGGCTACCAGGACTATGAATTCGCTTCGGGCAAGAAGATCAAGGCTTGGACGCTGGGTGGCTCGTATCGTACCGGCCCCTGGTACTTCAACCTGGGCTATGGCGAAAACAAGGTGGACAAGAACCTGCCAGCCTCTGATGCACCCGTGCTGGGCGCAATGTGGGGCTCTGCCGCCAACGGTGGTTTCGGCGGGGGTGCTGTGTTCCTGAATGCCAACAAGCGCTCCATCTACAAGATTGGCGCTGGCTACCAGCTCACGCCTCAATTGAACCTGGGTGCGCATTACTTCCATACCAAGCAGTCGGGTGCTACGGCCGCTGCCGACGCCACCGCCAACTTCCTGACGCTGGCTGCCGACTATGCGTTCTCTAAGCGCACCGATGCTTATTTCGAAGTGGACAACACCAAGCTCAAGGGCGGCAACATTGCGTTCCCTAATGGTGCAACGTCTCGCACGGGCTTCACGGTTGGCTTGCGCCATCGTTTCTAAAAAGATTGGTGGGGAGAAGAGTGCTGCACCGGGAGCGGGGCGGCACTGGTTTCCAAAGGGAAAGCCGGGTTGCTAGCGATAGCGGCCCGGCTTTTTTCTTGAGTGTGTGCGCAACCGCAGTCGCCAGGGCTTTGTTCGCGGGCCCAGTTGGTGGGCGGTTGCAGCAGCCCGGACGCAGTGGCACGCGTTATGCGTAGTGCTCTCGGTGCCTGGCGGCGTGCTCTGTAGCAGTGTCGAACCAGTTCTCGGGGTGGTCCCGAGGGAAAGACCATCTGGTGGTTTCGGGAGGCGTGTGTTGTGGACCTTGTGGGGCGGAATCGACAGGATTCGGAGTATGCCCCTCAGTTGGGATACGCCTCTCACGGGGAGCATAGTGTGTTCTTCTGTGTCTGTTGGGGCGCAATCGCCAGCAGGCGCGGAGGGTGTGGTGCGACAAGTGTGGAGGGCGTCCCCAGGGGGCAGAACGCCTTTTGGGATTTGTGGCGCTGCCCTAAGTCGCCGGGATGCCTTTCGTTGGTGCGGCACTTTCCCCGTGCTTGTGCAGGTTCGGGCAGTGAGTGCAGTAAGAAAAACATGGGAGCCCACGGATGAGGAGGTGGCGCATGGCTGCCTCTCGCCACTTTGTTGCTGCGCCGAAGATTGCATCGGGCACCGCGAACAGCTGGGTGGTGCGGCGCACAACTTCTTCAAGGCCCAGCTACGACGGAGTCTTGGGTTTCCATACCGCCGCCGTCACCGTGCACCAGCTTTTTTGTACAGGCATGCCCGTGAATGGGGCAGCGTTGATAGCGTTGAAAACCACGCTGTTTGCCACCAGCGGAGGCCGGTGCCGGGACCCCGAGCGCAACCTCTTCATCATGCCAGGCCAACGCAAGCAAGTGCATTTTCTATGGCGCTAGTCTCGTTAACCTTCTGTGTGCATTTGCACCTTCCCTGTTAGCATGACCCTTCAATTTTTGCTTTACCGATGCTAGCTTTTATCTTGCGCCGTCTGGTTCAGGCGGTGGTGGTCATGGTCACGGTGGCATTCATCGCCTTCATGCTGTTCCAGTTCGTCGGTGACCCCGTGGTCTTTCTGCTGGGCCAGGATGCGACCCCCGATCAGATCCGCAGCCTCAGAGCCGACCTGGGCCTCGATAAGCCCTTCTTTGTGCAGTTCTGGCACTTTCTGATCAATGCGGCGCAGGGTGAGTTCGGCCTGAGTCTGCGGCAGGGTGCCAAGGTCTCCCGCCTCATGGCAGAGCGGTTTCCCGCAACTCTGGAGCTGGCCGTGGTGGCGGCTGCGCTTGCACTGCTGGTGGGCATTCCCATGGGGGTGTACGCAGCGCTCAAGCGCGGCACCTTCATCAGCCAGCTTTTCATGACGCTTTCACTGCTGGGTGTGTCGCTGCCCACTTTCCTGATCGGTATCCTGCTGATCCTGGTGTTTGCCGTTGTCCTGGGCTGGTTTCCCAGCTTCGGGCGGGGCGAGGTGGTGCAGCTGGGCTGGTGGTCTTCGGGTCTGCTGACCGCCAAGGGCTGGCACCACATCACCCTGCCGGCCATCACGCTGGCCATCTTCCAGCTCACCCTCATCATGCGGCTGGTGCGCGCGGAGATGCTGGAGGTGCTGCGCACCGACTACATCAAGTTCGCGCGGGCGAGAGGGCTGTCCGACAGGGCCATCTATTTCGGCCACGCACTCAAGAACACGCTCGTGCCGGTGATGACGATCACGGGCCTGCAGTTGGGGGGGCTCATTGCCTTTGCCATCATTACCGAGACGGTCTTTCAGTGGCCGGGCATGGGGCTGCTTTTCATCCAGGCCGTGACGTTCGCGGACATTCCGGTCATGGCGGCCTATCTGTGCCTGATCGCGTTGATCTTCGTGGTGATCAATCTCGTGGTCGACTTGCTGTATTTTGCGGTGGATCCACGCCTGCGCGTGGGCAACGCAGGAGGACACTGATGCAGAATCCCCGATGGAAGGTGGGAGGCAGAGCATTCGCCCAGATCGCGCAATACCATCCCGAGCTCACGGCCCTGCGACGTGACCTGCACGCGCACCCCGAGCTCGGTTTTGAAGAGGTTTACACGGGTCGACGCGTGAAGGAAGCACTGCAAGTGTGCGGCGTGGATGAGATCCACGAAGGCATCGGGCGCACAGGCCTCGTCGCCGTGGTGCGGGGGCGAAGCCAGTCCAGTGGCAGCATGGTGGGCCTGCGTGCGGACATGGATGCCCTTCCTATCACCGAACACAACGATTTTTCCTGGAAGTCGTGCAAGCAGGGGCTCATGCATGGCTGCGGCCATGACGGCCACACAGCCATGCTGGTGGGTGCTGCGCGCTACCTGGCCGAAACCCGCAACTTCGACGGCACCGCAGTGCTGATCTTCCAGCCGGGCGAAGAGGGGTTTGCGGGGGCCCGGGTGATGATGGAAGACGGTCTGTTCGACCGCTTTCCGGTGCAGTCGATCTTTGCGATGCACAACTGGCCGGCGCTGAAGCCGGGCACGGTGGGTATCAACACGGGGCCGATGATGGCGGCGGCCGACCGCATCACCATCGAGATCACCGGCCGCGGAGGCCACGGTGCGCACGCCTACCAGACGGTGGACGTGGTGCTGGTGGCCGCGCACATCATCACCGCGGCGCAGAGCATCGTGTCGCGCAACGTCCGGCCCATCGAAAGTGCCGTGGTCAGCCTGTGCGCCATCCACGCGGGCGACCTGGGCGCCTTCAGCGTGCTGCCGGGCAGCGCCACGCTCGTGGGAACGGTGCGCACCTTCAATCCGGTCGTGCAGGAACTGGTGGAACAGCGCCTCAAGGACCTTTGCAGTGCCATTGCCCTGGGGTTCGGCGCTACGGCCACGCTGCATTACGAGCGCATGTACCCCGCCACGATCAACACCGAAAGCGAGGCGGTGTTCGCCGCCGACGTGGCCGAGTCGCTGGTGGGGGCCGACCACGTGGTGCGAGATCTGGAACCCAGCATGGGCGCTGAAGATTTCTCGTTCATGTTGCAGAACAAGCCCGGGGCCTACCTGCGGCTGGGGCAGGGCACTGGCGCCAGCGGCAGCGCCCTGCACAACAGCCGCTATGACTTCAATGACGACGTTCTGCCGCTGGGCTCCGCACTGCATGCCAGTCTGATCGAGCAGGCGATGCCCCTGCCTGCGGCCTGACGCTTGCTTGCCCGCTGGTTGAAAGACTGCCCCCCCCCCGTTTCCCCGTCCACCCTCAGGAGATTTGCATGAAATTCCAGAAGAAAATGGTCTCTTCTCTCGTGTTTTCGGCGCTGGCTGCTACTGCGTTGATAGCAAATGCCCAGACGATCCGTATCGCCAACCAGGGTGACGCGCTTTCCATGGACCCGCACTCGCTCAATGAGTCGCTGCAGTTGAGCACCACGGGCAATATCTACGAGCCCCTGGTGGGCCGCAACAAGGACCTGAGCCTCGCCCCTGCGCTGGCCACGGCCTGGAAGCAGACTTCTCCCACCGTGTGGCAGTTCGAGTTGCGCAAGGGCGTGCAATTCCATGATGGAACCCCGTTCACCGCCGACGATGTGCTGTTCAGCTTTGCACGCACCCAGGTCGAGGGCTCCGACATGAAGAGCTATACCAACGACTTCAAGGAAGTGCGCAAGATCAACGACCACCTCATCGAGATCGAAACCAAGACACCGTTCCCCATTCTTCCGGACGTGATCTCGCAAGTGGCCATCATGAGCAAGAAGTGGTGCGAGGCCAACCAGGCCGTGGCACCCGTGGACCGCCGCAAGGGCATTGAAAACGCCGCCTCATTCCGGGCCAACGGCACCGGGCCGTTCCGGCTGCGGGAGCGCCAACCCAACGTGCGCACGGTGTTCACCCGCAACGGTACCTACTGGGGCAAGATCGAGGGCAACGTGTCCGAGGTCATCTTCACGCCCATCGGCAACGACGCGACCCGCGTGGCGGCCCTGTTGTCGGGCGAGGTGGACGTCATGGAGCCGGTGCCGGTGCAGGACATCGAGCGCGTGAACAGCGGCGCCAACACCCGCGCTATCACCGGCCCCGAATTGCGCACCATCTTCCTGGGCATGGACCAGAAGCGCGATGAGTTGCTGTACTCGAGCGTGAAGGGCAAGAACCCGTTCAAGGACAAGCGCGTGCGCCAGGCCTTCTACCAGGCCATCGACATCGAGGGCATCAAGAAGACCGTCATGCGGGGCGCCTCCAACCCCTCTGCGTTGATGGTGGGGCCGGGCATCAATGGCTTCCAGCCCGACGCCAAACGCCTGCCGTACGACGTGGAAGCGGCCAAGAAGCTCATGGCCGAAGCCGGCTATGCCAATGGCTTCGAGGTGTCCATGAACTGCCCGAACGACCGTTACGTGAACGATGGCCGCATTTGCCAGGCGGTGGCGGCCAATCTGGCCCGCATCAACGTCAAGATCAATCTGCAGGCCGAAACCAAGGGCACTTATTTCCCCAAGGTGCTGCGCCGCGATACCAGCTTCTACATGCTGGGCTGGACGCCCTCCACCTACGATGCGCACAACGCCCTCAATGCCCTCATGGCCTGCGTGGACGACAAGGGCGCGGGCCAGTTCAACCTGGGCGCCTATTGCAACCCCAAGGTGGACGAGCTGATCAAGAAGATCCAGTCCGAAACCGACAAGACCAAGCGCAACGCCATGATCAAGGAAGCGTTTGACCTGCACTCGGCAGATGTGGGCCACCTGCCGCTGCACCAGCAGTCCCTCGCCTGGGGGGTGAGCAAGAAGGTCAAGCTCGTGCAGCTGGCGGACAACTACATGCCCTTCAAGTGGATGAGCAAGAACTGACCCTCCGCCCTCGGCCCCTCCCAGGGCAGCAAGGCGTGGCAGCACGGCATGCCGCGTCTTGCTGCGCGTTTTCTGGTTTCCTCCGATGAAAAAAACCCTTGCACGCTGGCTTGACAGCGATGTTGGCTACAGCTTTCGCACATCGCCCATGGCCATGCTGGCGGCCGTGATTGCCGTGGTGTGCGTGTTCTGTTCACTGTTTGCCGGGTGGGTGGCGCCCCACAATCCATTCGATCTGTCCTCGCTGGAGCTGGGCGATGCGCGCCTGCCGCCGGCCTGGAGCGCCGAGGGTTCCAGCAAATACTTGCTGGGCACCGACGACCAGGGGCGTGACATTCTTTCGGCCCTGATCTATGGGGCGCGCATCTCCCTCGTGGTGGGGCTGGCTTCGGTCGTGTTGTCTGTGGTCGTGGGGGTGGCGCTGGGCCTGCTGGCAGGTTTCCGGGGGGGGTGGATCGATGGCGCGCTGATGCGTCTGTGCGATGTGATGCTGTCGTTTCCCGCCATCCTGGTGGCGCTGCTGATCGCAGGGGTGGGACGGGCCCTCTTCCCCAACGCGCACGAATCGCTGGCCTTCGGCGTGCTGATTTTCTCGATCTCGCTGACGGGCTGGGTGCAGTACGCGCGCACGGTGCGTGGCTCCACGCTGGTGGAGCGCAACAAGGAATACGTCCAGGCAGCGCGCGTCACGGGCGTGGCGCCGATGCGCATCATGCGCAAGCACGTGCTGCCCAATGTGATGGGCCCGGTCATGGTGCTGGCCACCATCCAGGTGGCAACGGCCATCATCACCGAGGCCACCCTGTCGTTCCTGGGCGTGGGGGCGCCGCCCACGTCGCCCTCGCTGGGGACGCTGATCCGTGTCGGCAACGATTACCTGTTTTCGGGCGAGTGGTGGATCACGGTCTTTCCGGGGCTCATGCTGGTGCTGATTGCGCTGTCGGTGAACCTGTTGGGCGACTGGCTGCGCGATGCCCTCAACCCGCGCTTGCGCTAGCGCCATGGCTTGTCTGCGCATTCTGTCCCGCCGCCCCGGCCGGCACGCGGGTCGCGATGGCGATGCCTTGGCCTGCGTCCATCGGTCCAGCGGCCTCTGGGCCGCCGCCACCCTCCGCCCTGGGTTCCTGCATGCCGGGTTGCGGCAGCCCGGCGGTGAATCTCTTGCTTTCTGAGCCCTGGTATTGCGATGAGCCTTTTAGAAGTCAAAAACCTTGTGGTGGAATTTCCGGGCCGGCGCGGCACGCTGCGCGCGCTCGACGATATTTCGTTTTCCATCGCCCCGGGTGAGATCCTGGGCGTGGTGGGGGAGTCGGGGGCCGGCAAGTCGCTCACGGGCGCCGCCATCATCGGCCTGCTTGAATCGCCGGGGCGGGTGGCTGCGGGCCAGATCCTGCTGGAGGGCCAGCGCATCGACAACCTGGGCAACGAACAGATGCGCCACATCCGCGGGCGGCGCATCGGCGCGATTTTCCAGGACCCGCTGACCTCGCTCAACCCGCTGTACACCGTGGGCCAGCAGCTCATTGAAACCATCCAGGCGCACCTGCCGGTGAACGCTGCGGAAGCCCGGCGGCGCGCCATTGCGCTGCTGCAGGACACGGGCATTCCGGCGGCCGAGCAGCGTATCGACCACTACCCGCACCAGTTCTCGGGCGGCATGCGCCAGCGCGTGGTGATTGCGTTGGCCCTGGCCGCTGAGCCTCAGCTCATCGTGGCCGACGAGCCCACTACCGCGCTCGATGTGTCGATCCAGGCGCAGATCATCACGCTGCTGAAAAACATCTGCAAGTCACGTGGTGCCGCCGTGATGCTCATCACCCACGACATGGGCGTGATCGCCGAAACCTGCGACCGGGTGGCGGTGCTCTATGCGGGGCGCGTGGTGGAAATCGGCCCGGTGCACGAAGTCATCAACCACCCCGCCCACCCCTACACCGCGGGGCTCATGGCCTCCATTCCCGACATGACGCAGGACCGCGAGCGCCTGAACCAGATTGACGGCGCCATGCCCCGCCTGAACGCCATTCCCCCCGGCTGCGCCTTCAACCCGCGCTGCCCGCGCCGCTTTGACCGCTGCACTGCCGAGCGGCCCGACTTGCTGCCCGCAGGTGCCACCCGCGCGGCCTGCTGGCTGCACGCTGCGGAGGTGGCGGCATGATCGCAACGACATCTACCAGCGTGCCCCTGGTGCAGGCGCACGACCTCGCCAAGACCTTTGATGTCTCGGCCCCCTGGCTCAACCGCGTACTCGAAGGCAAGCCGCGCACGCTGCTGCACGCCGTGGATGGCGTGAGTTTCGAAATCGAAAAAGGCAAGACGCTGGCCCTGGTGGGCGAATCCGGCTGCGGCAAAAGCACCGTGGCACGTCTGCTGGTGGGGCTGTACGAGCCCACGCGCGGCGGCCTGAACTTTGACGGACAGGACGCGCACGCGGCCTTCAAGGGCAGTAATTCCAAGGCCATGCGCCGCCGCATCCAGATGATCTTCCAGGACCCCTACGCCAGCCTGAACCCGCGCTGGCTGGTGGAAGACATCGTCGGCGAGCCGCTGCGCGAGCATGGCCTTATCACCGACAAGGCCCAGCTGAAAGCACGCGTGGGCGAGCTGCTCCAGTCCGTGGGCCTGTCGCCGCTCGACATGGCCAAGTACCCGCACCAGTTCTCGGGCGGGCAGCGCCAGCGCATCTCCATCGCCCGCGCCCTGGCCACCGAGCCCGAGTTTCTGGTGTGCGATGAGCCCACCAGCGCGCTCGATGTATCGGTGCAGGCGCAGGTGCTCAACATCATGAAGGACCTGCAGCGCCAGCGGCAGCTCACCTACCTGTTCATCAGCCACAACCTGGCCGTAGTGCGCCACGTGAGCGACCAGGTGGGCGTGATGTACCTGGGCCGCCTGGTGGAGCTGGCCGACAAGCACACGCTGTTCGATACCCCTCGCCATCCCTACACGCGCATGCTGCTCGATGCCATCCCCAAGATGCACGATACCGGCAAGGCGCGCACGCCCGTGCAGGGCGAAGTGCCCAACCCGCTGAGCCCGCCGCCGGGCTGCGCGTTCAACCCCCGCTGCCCGCATGCGAACGAGCGGTGCCGGGCCGAGCGGCCGCAGCTGCTGAGCCTGGGCGGCATCCGCATCGCCTGCCACGCGGTGGAGGAGGGGCGGATCTGAAGCGTGGCGATGCTCCTGAAAAAGGAGCTATTGGCGCTTGTGCAACAAGCGCTACAAGCTGATTTGACGCAATTTTTGTCCAGGAGACCCGCATGACTGACTTCACCCTCGTGAGCCCCGACATCCCCAGCGGCGGCACCGTGCCGGCGCATTTCGAGTTCGATGGCTTCGGCTGTTCAGGCCAGAACCGCTCGCCCGCGTTGCAGTGGAGCGGTGCGCCCGCAGGCACGCAGAGCTTTGCCGTCACCGTGTACGACCCCGATGCGCCCACCGGTTCGGGCTGGTGGCACTGGTTCGTGGTGGACCTGCCGGCCGGCACCACGCAACTGGCGCCCCATGCGGGTGCGCAGGGCAGTGCGGGCCTGCCCGCGCCGGCACGCCAGATCCGCAACGACTACGGCGCGCTGGCCTGGGGCGGTGTGTGCCCGCCGCCCGGCGACAAGCCGCACCGCTACGTCTTTACCGTGCATGCGCTCAGCGTGCCCCGGCTGGACATTCCCGACGATGCCACGGCAGCACTGGCGGGCTTCATGGTCAACGCCCACACGCTGGGCAAGGCCAGCTTCACGGCCACCTACGGTCGGCCCTGAACGTTTTCAGGGCGCCGGCTGATCCGGCACGGGCGCGTCCGACGAGGGCAGGGCGCGGCCCAGCAGGTATTCGATGCAGGTGCGCACGGCCCGTGTCTGGTGCCGGTCGGGCATGTAGAGCATGAACATCTGCGTGCCGAAGATGCTCAACCGCCACTCGTCCAGTGTGGTCAGCACGTCGCCGCTGGCCACGGCGTCCTGTACCACGTAGTCAGGCACCAGCCCCACGCCCAGTCCGGCCAGGATGCCCTGGCGCAGGAATGGAAAGTGCTCGGAAATGAGCGTGGGCTCCAGCATCACTTCCTGGCGTTCGTCCCCGCGGTAGCCGCGCAGGCGCAGCTGTTTGCCCACCACGCCCGAGGTGATGAGCGGTGCGGTGCGCAGCGCGTCCAGCGTGGGCGGCAGGCCGTGCGCCTGGGCATAGCTGCGCGAGGCGCAGGCAATGTAGCGCACGCGCCCCAGGTCGCGCGCCACCAGCGTGGGCGGGGGCTCGGGCATCACGCGGATGGCGATGTCCACCTCGTCGCGGATCAGGTCGTCCACCCGGTTCTCGAATCGCACGTCGAGCACGATGCCGGGGTACAGGCGCTTGAAGTCGATCAGCCAGTCGGACATCACCATCTGCCCGTAGCCGCTGGGCACGCTTAGGCCCACGCGGCCTTGCAGGCCCTGGCCCAGCGTGGCAATGGTTTCGCGCGCGGCCAGCATTTCGTTCTGGATGGCGCGACCGTGCGCATACAGGCGCAGCCCCACTTCGGTGGGTTCGACGCGCCGTGTGGTGCGGCGCACCAGCTGCACCCCGACCGATTTCTCCAGCTGGTGCAGGTGGTAGCTCACGTTGGCCCGCGTCATCTTGAGATTGCGCGCCGCCTGGCTCAGGTTGCCGGCGTCCAGGATGTCCACAAGCACGGTCAGAGAGGTGAGTTCCATGGAGGGGTGGGGTGAAGTGGGCAGCTCGGAGGAACGGCTTGATCGTCAAAATGTATTTGACAGTCTGTCAATCGTTAATGTAATTGTCAAGATTGTTTGCTAAACCAACAATCGGAAGCTGTTCCCCCAACCATTCCGGAGACCCCCGCATGGGCGCAGCTACCCCCGCCACCGTTGTCACCACCGCCCGTGAAGGCGCCATCCTGGTCGTGACCGTCGATAACCCGCCGGTCAACGCCCTCGGCGTGGCCGTGCGCCAGGGGCTGGCGGCCGCCATGGCCGCCGCGCAGGCCGACGACGGCATCGCCGGCGTGCTGCTGGTGGGGGCTGGCAAGGCCTTCATCGCAGGCGCGGATATCCGCGAGTTCGGCAAGCCCGCCATGTCTCCGTCGCTGCCCGAGGTGTGCCGCAGCATCGAAGATTGCACCAAGCCCGTGATTGCCGTGCTGCACGGCGCCGCGCTGGGCGGTGGGCTGGAGGTGGCGATGTCGGCCCACTACCGCCTGGCGCTGCCCGCAGCCAGCCTGGGCCTGCCCGAGGTGAACCTGGGCCTGCTGCCGGGTTCGGGCGGCACGCAGCGCGCCCCGCGCCTGATGGGCGTGAAGGCGGCCACCGAATTGATGCTCAGCGGCAAGCACCTGGGCGCCAAGGCGGCGCTGCAGGCCGGCCTGGTGGACCGCCTGGTGGAATCGGGCACCCCCGTGGCGGCCGGCCTGGCGTACGCCAACGAGCTGCTGGCGCAGAAGGCGCCCGTGCGCCGCACGCGCGACATCGCGATTGCCAACCCTTCGGGAGCGCTGGCCGACCTGGAGGCCCTGCGGGCTGATACCGCCAAGAAAACCCGCGGCCTGTTCTCGCCACTGAAAATCATCGAATGTGTGCAGGCGGCCGTGCAGTTGACGTTTGACGAGGGCCTGGCCCGCGAGCGCGCCCTGTTCCTGGAGTGCCTGGACAGCCCGCAGCGTGCCGGCCTGATCCATGCCTTCTTTGCCGAGCGCGAAACCGCCAAGATTCCGGAAGCCCAGGCCGCCCAGCCCCGCGCGTTCAAGACCCTCGCCATCATCGGCGGCGGCACCATGGGCGCTGGCATCACCGTGTCGGCCCTCGACGCTGGCTTCACCGTGACCATGATCGAGCGCGATGCCGAATCCATCGCCCGCGGCCAGAAGAACGTGGAGAAGGTCTATGACGGCCTGATCGCCAAGGGCCGCATGACCGAAGAGGGCAAGGCCGCCACCATGGCGCGCTATACGCCCAGCACCTCGTACGACGAAATCGCCGATGTGGACCTGGTGATCGAGGCCGTGTTTGAAGACCTCGAGGTCAAGAAGGCCGTGTTCAAGGAACTCGACCGCGTGTGCAAGAAGGGCGCCGTGCTGGCCACCAACACCTCGTACCTGGACATCGACGCCATCGCTGCCGCCACCAGCCGCCCCCAGGATGTGATCGGCCTGCACTTCTTCAGCCCGGCCAACATCATGAAGCTGCTGGAGATCGTGGTGCCCGCCAAGGTGAGCGCCGACGTGGTGGCCACGGCCTTCGAGTTGGCCAAGAAGCTCAAGAAGGTGCCCGTGCGCGCCGGCGTGTGCGACGGCTTCATCGGCAACCGCATCCTCGCCGTGTACAAGCAGGCCGCCGACTACCTGATGGAAGACGGCGCCAGCCCCTATGAGATCGACGAGGCCGTGCGCGGCTTTGGCTTTGCCATGGGCCCTTTCCAGGTCACCGACCTGGCCGGCGGCGACATCGGCTGGGCCACGCGCAAGCGCCGCGCCGCCACGCGCGACCCCAAGGCGCGCTATGTGGAGGTGGCCGACCGCATCTGTGAGCGCGGCTGGTTCGGCCAGAAGACCGGCCGGGGCTTTTACCTGTACCCGCAAGGCGCGCGCGTGGGCCAGCCCGACCCCGAAGTGCTGGCCATCGTGGATGCCGAGCGCGCCAAGAAGGGCGTCACCCCGCGCCAGTTCACGCCCGAGGAAATCATGCGCCGCTACATGGCCGCCATGGTCAACGAAGGCGCCAAGGTGGTGGAAGAGGGCATTGCTCTGCGCCCGCTGGATGTGGACGTGACCTTCCTGTCCGGCTACGGCTTTCCGCGCTTTCGCGGCGGCCCGATGAAGTGGGCCGACATGCAGGGCCTGCCCCAGGTGCTGGCCGACATCCAGGCCTTCGAGAAGGAAGACCTGCTGTTCTGGAAGCCCGCGCCCCTGCTTGTGAAGCTGGTGGCCGAGGGCAAGAACTTCGACAGCCTGAACAAGGCGGCCTGACACGGCGCGGTTCCAACGCAGGGGCCGACCGCCCTTGCCGTTTACGCACTTTTCAGGCGATTTGTGCCTGAGGTGCGCGTGAATCAAGCGCCATCAGCTATCAAAAACAAAGCAATTCGAGCCAACCAGGAGCCCGCCATGCGCGAAGCCGTCATCGTTTCCACCGCCCGTACGCCGCTGGCCAAATCCCACCGCGGCGAGTTCAATGCCACGCCGGCCGCGCAGCTGGCGGCCTTTTCCGTCAAGGCCGCCGTCGAGCGCTCGGGGGTGGACCCGGCCCTGATCGAAGACCTGGTGCTTGGCTGCGGCAACCCCGACGGCTTCCAGGGCCGCAACCTGGGCCGCCAGACCGTGCTGCGCGCCGAGCTGCCACTGGCGATTGCGGGCACCACCATCACACGCTACTGCGCTTCGGGCCTGCAGGCCATCGCCGTGGCGGCGGGCCGCATCGTGGCGGAAGGGGTGGACGCCATGATTGCCGGCGGTGTGGAAACCATCTCGGGCCTGCGCCCGGGCAACAACCTGCCCACCGACATGGACCCCTGGCTGGTCGAGCACAAGCCCGAGCTGTTCATGGCCATGATCGACACGGCCGATGTGGTGGCCAAGCGCTACGGCATTTCGCGCGAAGACCAGGATGCGTTCTCGCTGCAAAGCCAGCAGCGCACCGCTGCCGCGCAGTCGGCCGATCGCTTCAAAGATGAAATCATCGCCTGCGCCACGCGCATGGCCGAGAAGAACAAGGAAACGGGCGAGGTCACCTACCGCGACGTGGTCGCCACCCGAGACAACTGCAACCGACCCTCCACCACGCTCGAAGGGCTGCTGCAGCTCGAGCCCGTCAAGGGCCCCGGGCAATTCGTCACGGCCGGCAATGCGTCGCAGCTCTCCGATGGTTCGTCGGCCTGCGTGCTGGTGGAAGCCCGGCAGGCCGAACGCCTGGGACTGCAACCGCTGGGGGCCCTGCGCGGCTTTGCCGTGGCCGGCTGCGAGCCCGACGAAATGGGCATCGGCCCGGTGTTTGCAGTGCCCAAGCTGCTCAAGCGCCACGGCCTCACCGTGGATGACATCGGCCTGTGGGAGCTGAACGAGGCCTTTGCCTCGCAGGCCCTGTATTGCCAGCGCCGGCTCGGCATCCCCAATGAGCGCCTGAACGTCAACGGCGGCGCCATCTCCATTGGCCATCCGTTTGGTATGACGGGCGCCCGCCTGGCGGGCCACATCTTGCTCGAAGGCCGTCGCCGCAAGGCCAAGTACGGCGTGGTGACCATGTGCATCGCGGGCGGTATGGGCGCAGCCGGGCTGTTTGAAATTTTCTGAAGGACATCCATGGATCTGCAATTCACCCCAGAAGAACAGGCATTTCGCGAGGAAGTGCGTGCGTTCTTGAAAGACAAGCTGCCTGCGCGCATCGCCAGCAAGGTCAAGGCAGGCCAGCGCCTGACCAAGGCCGATCAGGAGGAATGGCACGCCATCCTCAACGAACGTGGCTGGCTGGCCAACCACTGGCCCGAAGAGCACGGTGGCCCGGGCTGGAGCGCGGTGCAGAAGTTCATCTTCGACAACGAATGCGCCCTGGCCGGCGGCCCGCGCATCGTGCCCTTTGGCGTGAACATGCTGGGCCCGGTGCTGATCAAGTTCGGCAACGCTGCGCAAAAAAGCCACTGGCTGCCGCGCATCCTCAAGGGCGAGGACTGGTGGTGCCAGGGCTATTCCGAGCCCGGTGCGGGCTCGGACCTCGCTTCGGTCAAGACCACGGCCGTGCGCGACGGTGACCATTACATCGTCAACGGCCAGAAGACTTGGACCACCCAGGGCCAGCACGCCAACATGATTTTCTGCCTGGTGCGCACCAACCGCGAGGCCAAGGCACAGTCGGGCATCAGCTTCCTGCTGGTGGACATGAATACGCCTGGCGTGGAATTGCGCCCCATCCGCACGCTGGACGGTGACAAGGAAGTCAACGAGGTGTTCTTCACCGATGTGAAGGTGCCCGTGGAAAACCTGGTGGGCGAGGAGAACAAGGGCTGGACCTACGCCAAGTACCTGCTGACCTACGAGCGCACGGGCATCGCCGGCGTGGGCTTTTGCGTGTCGGCGCTGGCCAAGCTCAAGGTCATCGCCGCCAAGGTGCACAAGAACGGCAAGCCGCTGGACCAGGACCCGCTGTTCGCGGCGCGCATGGCGCGGGTCGAGATTGACCTGGAGAACATGAAGACCACCAACCTGCGCGTGATCGCCGCCGTGGCCGGTGGCGGTGTGCCGGGTGCGGAAAGCTCCATGCTCAAGATCCGTGGCACCGAGATCCGCCAGGAAATCCTGTCGCTGATCCGCCGTGCCATGGGGCCGTATGCAACGCCCTTCATCGAGGAAGCCCAGTACGAGGGCTACAGCGCCGCCCCGGTCGGCCCCGAGGAGGCCGCCACGGCCGCCGCGAACTATTTCAACTACCGCAAGCTGTCGATCTTCGGCGGCTCCAACGAGATCCAGAAAAACATCATCTCCAAGATGATCCTGGGGCTGTAAGTAATACCCCCTGAGTCGCTTCGCGCCTTCCCCCACGGGACGACACCCCCGCTGCGGGGCGGCCCTTGCTGGGGGGCCCTCGCGAAAGAGGCGAT
This sequence comes from Acidovorax delafieldii 2AN, assembly GCF_000175235.1. Lineage (GTDB taxonomy): Bacteria > Pseudomonadota > Gammaproteobacteria > Burkholderiales > Burkholderiaceae_C > Acidovorax > Acidovorax delafieldii_B. The sequence goes on from NZ_ACQT01000024.1 coordinate 21,565, forward strand.
GCCAAGTGATCCGGATAGATGACCTGTTGGGTAGAAAGAATTTGCCATGAATTTCACACACACCGAAGACCGCCGCATGCTGGCGGACACGCTGAACCGCTTTGTTTCCGAGCAGTACGGCATCGATACCCGCAACGCCATCGCCTACGGCGAAGAGGGGCACAGCCCTGCGCTGTATGCGCAGTTTGCCGAACTGGGCGCCATCGGTGCGCTGTTTCCTGAAAGCGCCGGGGGCTTCGGCGGCGCGGGCTTTGACATCAGCGTGGTGTTTGAAAGCCTGGGCCGCGGCCTGGTGGCCGAGCCACTGGTGGGGGCGCTTGTGGTGGGCCAGGCGCTGATTGCCGCTGGCAGCGACGCGCAGAAGCAGCAGCTGGAGGGCATCATTGCCGGCGCCACCATTGCGGCCCTGGCCCACGACGAGCCGGGCAGCCACTACGAGCTGGCGCATGTGGCCACCACGGCCACGCCCTCGAACGGCGGCTGGGTGCTCAAGGGTGCCAAGGGCGTGGTGGCCTTCGGCCAGAAGGCCGACCTGCTGCTGGTCTCGGCCCGCACCGCCGGCGCTGCGTTCGACGAGGCGGGCATCAGCCTGTTCCTCGTGCCCGGCGATGCCGCAGGCCTGGGCAAGCGCGGCTACAGCCGCTTTGAAGGCGGGCGCGCGGCCGAAATCACGCTGGACAACGTCAAGGTGGGGGCCGATGCGCTGCTGGGTGCGCCAGGGCAGGGCCTGGCCGTGCTGGAGCGCATCACCGGCTATGCGCTGCTGGCGCTGGCGGCCGAATCGCTGGGCGCCATGGACGTGGCCAAGCAAAGCACGCTGGAATACCTGCAGACGCGCAAGCAGTTCGGTGTGCCGATCGGTTCGTTCCAGGCGCTGCAGCACCGCATGGCCGACCTGCTGCTGGAAGTGGAGCAGGCGCGTTCGGCGGTCATCAATGCCGCCGACGCCATTGACAACGCCACGGGCCCGGCGCGCGAAAAGGCCCTGTCCGCCGCGAAATACACGGTGGGCTACGTGGGCACCAAGGTGGCGCAGGAGAGCATCCAGATGCACGGCGGCATCGGCATGACCTGGGAACTGCCCCTGGCCCATTACGCCAAGCGCCTGGTGATGATCGATCACCAGTTCGGCGACGAAGACCACCACCTGGAGCGCTTCATCGCTCTGGGACGCCAGGGCTGAAGCCATGGACGCGCCGCTGCTGACCCGCCGCGATGGTGCCGTGCTGGTGCTGTCCAACAACAACGTGGCGGCACGCAATGCGCTGTCGCCTGAGTTCTATGCTGCGCTCACGACGGCGCTGCGCGAGGCTGCCGCCGACCCAGGTGTGGGCGCCATCGTGCTCACGGGCGAGGGCGGTCACTTCTGTTCGGGCGGCGACCTGCGCCAGCTGGCCAAGCGCCGCGAACTGCCTGTGCAGGAGCGCCGCGCCAAGCTCGAAGGCCTGCACGACCTCGTGCGCGCGGTGCGTGACTGCCCCAAGCCCGTCATTGCGGCAGTAGAGGGCGCGGCCGCTGGCGCCGGCCTCTCGCTGGCGCTGGCGTGCGACATGCTGGTGGCGGCGAAGAACGCTGTGTTCTCGGTGGCCTATGTGAAGGTGGGGCTCACGCCCGATGGGGGTGCCACGGCCTTCCTGGCAGAGTTCGTGTCGCGCCAGGTGCTGACCGAGCTGTGCCTGACCGGCGAGCGCATCAGCGGTGAGCGCCTGCACCAGCTCGGCCCCGTGAACCGCCTGGCCGAGCCGGGCACGGCGCTGGCCGAAGCCGTGACTCTGGCTGCCCAGGTTGCCGCAGGCCCCTCGCAGGCGATGGCCCGCATCAAGGACCTCTGCCGCCAGGCGCCGCGCAACACCCTCGAGCAGCAACTGGAACTGGAAGCGCAGCACATGGTGCGCTCGCAGGAAACGAACGAATCCCTCGAGGGCATCGGCGCTTTTCTCGACAAGCGCACACCCGACTATGCGAAGCTGCGCGGTCCCGCCGCCTGATGCCCCACGACACCACAGACAGGAACCCATCCGTGACCGCCACAGCTGCCTTCAAAGACGACGTTGATTTTCCGCTGGAGGGCGTGCGCGTGCTCGATCTATCGCGCGTGTTCGCCGGCCCGATGTGTGCCATGGTGCTGGCCGATTTTGGTGCCGAGGTGATCAAGGTCGAACACCCCGGCCGCGGCGACGACACGCGCGACTGGGGCATCCGCATCGGCAACACCGAGACCACCTACTACAACAGCATGAACCGCAACAAGCGGTCCGTCACCCTTGACCTGCAAAGCCCCGAGGGCCTGAAGATCATCCACGATCTACTGCCGCAGTTCGACGTGGTCATCCACAACTTCAAGACCGGTGGCGCCGAGAAGCTGGGCCTGGGCTACGAGCAGCTCAAGGCGATCAAGCCCGACCTGATCTACTGCGCCGTGGCCGGCTACGACAGCAGCGGCCCCGAGGCCAAGCGCCCAGGCTACGACCTTGTGATCCAGGGCGAGGCCGGCCTCATGGCGCTCAACGGCGAGGCCAACACGCCGCCGCTGAAGTTTGGCGTGGCCGTGGTCGACCTCATGACCGGCATGTATGCGGCGCAGGCCATTCTGGCGGCCCTGTTCCGGCGCGAACGCAGCGGGCGCGGCCGCCTGATCGAGATGGCGCTGTACGACTGCGGCATCATGGTCACGGGCTACTATGGGCTCGATGCGCTCCAGCTGGGCCGCGACCCGGAGCGCTACGGCAATGCCCACCCGTCCATCGTGCCCTACGGCATGTACGAGGCTGCCGATGGCCCGCTCATCATCGCCGTGGGCAACAACGCGCAGTTCGACAAGTTCTGCCGCCAGGTCATCGACCGCCCCGACATCGTCGAGGACCCGCGCTTCGCCACCAACGTCAACCGTGCCAAGAACCGGCTCGAACTCGGCCCCATGCTCAAGGCGCTGATCCGCAGCTTTCCGCGCGATCTGCTGCTCGAGCGCCTCACGGCCGCCGGCATCCCCTGTGGCCGGGTGGCGGGCCTGCACGAGGCCTTGACCAGCGAGCGCACCCGCCGCGGCGGCCTGCTGCAGGACATGCCGCACCCCGTGGTGGGCACCACGCCCGTGTTTGCCCCACCCTACCGGCTGGACGGCCAGCGCCTGCCGATCCGCAATGCGCCGCCTACGCTGGGCGAGGGCACGCGCGAGGTGCTGCACCGGCTGCTGGACCTGAGCGACACGCAACTGCAGCAACTGCGCGACCAGGGGGTGCTGACCCTGCCGCAGACGCCATCCTCGAACTGACGCCCCACAGGCCCCGACCGCAAGCCGCGCCAAGACGGCGCGGGGCCGCAACGTATTTCATCGCACCTCACGCCCTTATTTTCGGAGACATCGACATGGGTATCGCATTCAACCGCCGCAGCGTTTTGCAAGGCCTGGCCGCACTGGGCGGCTCCAGCTGGCTGGGAGGCGCCATGGCGCAGTCTGCCAAGTCCGCCTGGCCGAGCAAGCCGATCCGGCTCATCGTGCCGTTCAACGCGGGCGGCGCCACGGACATCATCGCCCGCACCATCGGAGAGGCCCTGGCCCGGCGCGTCGGCCAGCCCGTGGTGGTGGACAACAAGGGCGGAGCGGCCGGCATTCTGGGCACCGACGCCCTGGCCAAGGCGCCGGCGGATGGCTACACGTTGATGGTGTCGCTCAGCACATCGATGCTGATCAACCAGTTCCTCTACACCAAGCTGCCCTACAACCCGCAGAAGGACCTCCTGATGCTCTCGCAGATTGCGGCGGCGCCGGTCACGCTGGTGGTGCACCCCTCCGTGCCCGCCAACAACATGAAGGAGCTGCTGGCCTATGTGAAGGCGCGCAAGGGCAAGCTGTCGTACGGCTCCTGGGGCACGGGCTCGTATGCGCACCTCGCCGGCGCCTACATGAGCAAGACCATGGATGCCGACATGGCCCATGTGGCCTACAAGGGCGAGGCGCCCATGATCCAGGACCTGATCGGCGGGCAGCTGCAGATCTGCTTTTCCAGTGCGCTCAACACCAAGCCGTTCATCGATGCGGGCCGCCTCAAGGCCATCGGGGTCACGGGCAAGCAGCGCATGGATATCCTGCCCAAGGTGCCGACCATCTTCGAGCAGGGCGTGCAGGACGACGCCTATTCCCTCTTCGGCTGGGTTGCCATGGGGGCGCCCGCCGGCGTGCCCAAGGACGTTGTGGACCAGCTGTACGGCCATTTGCGCGAGATCATCAAGGACCCCAAGGTGCTTGAGCGCATTGCCGGCGCCGGTTTCCAGCCCATGATGAACAGCCCGCAGGAGTTCCAGCAGAACTACCAGCGTGACATGCCCATCTGGAAAGCGCTGGTCGAAGCAGCCGACGCCAAGCTCGACTGAGACATTGCAGCGCCCGCCGCGCCTGGCACCCCCGGGTGTTGCGGCGGGCGTTTTCCCATCCCCACTGACAGGAGGCTTCCATGCCCACAATCCACACCGCTTCACTGGCCCAGGCCACCCGCCGCGCCGTTCTTGCCCTGGCCGCAGCGCCGCTGCTGCTCGGTAGCGCCTTCGCGCAGCAGGCCGCCTGGCCCGACAAGATGATCAAGCTCGTTGTCCCCTTCCCGGCGGGCGGCCCCACCGACACGGCGTCGCGCATCGTGGGCCAGAAGCTGGGTGAACGCCTGAAGCAGGCCGTGGTGGTGGACAACCGCGCGGGCGCATCGGGCTCGATCGCGGCCGCCCAGGTCATGAAGAGCGCGGCCGATGGCTACACGCTGATGATGCTGGCCACGCCCACCATGCTCGCACCGCACCTGTACAAGAAGGCAGGCTACGACACGGTGAAGGACTTCACGCCCGTGGCCACGGTGTATGACCTGCCGATCGTGGTGGTGGTCAATCCCCGCATGCTGCCTGACGTGGTGGACCTCAAGACCCTCATCGCCCACGCCAAAGCCGAGAAATCCCCGCTCAACTACACCAGCTCGGGGGCTGGCAGCTTTGGCCACCTGAGCATGGAGATGCTCAAGCAGATGGCCGGTTTCGACATGCAGCATGTGCCCTACAAGGGCGGTGTGCCGGCCATCACCGACACCATCGGTGGCCAGGTGCCGGTGATGTACGCCGACCTCGTCGCCGCACTGCCGCACATCCAGGCGGGCAAGCTGCGCGCCATCGCCGTGGGATCGCCCCAGCGCGTGACGATGCTGCCCGATGTGAAGACTATCGCCGAGCAGGGCATCAAGGGCTACGACGCCGTGTCTTGGGGCGGCCTGCTGGCGCCGCCGGGAACGCCCAAGGCCGTGGTGGAGCGCATTGCGAATGAGGTCAAGCAGATCCTGGCCGAGAAGGAAATCCAGGAAAAACTGCTGAACGTCGGTGCCCTTGCGCACTTCCAGGGGCCGGCGCAGATGGGCCAGCGCGTGCAGCAGGATTACACCCGCTGGGGCCAGCTGATCCGCGACAAGGGCATCGCCACGGAATGACGCCATGAAGACCCGCATCACCGAACTGTTCGGCATCGAGCACCCCATCATCCAGGGGGGCATGCACCACGTGGGCCTGGCCGAGCTGGCATCGGCCGTCTCCAACGCCGGCGGCCTGGGCATCATCACCGGCCTGACTCAGCGCACGCCCGAGCTGCTGGCCCGCGAGATCGCGCGCTGCCGCGCCATGACCGACAAGCCCTTCGGCGTGAACCTGACCTTTCTGCCCTCGGTCAACCCGCCCGACTACCCGGGCTACGTCAAGGCCATCATCGACGGCGGTGTGAAAGTCGTCGAGACGGCAGGCAACAATCCGCAGAAATGGCTGCCCGCGCTCAAGGACGCCGGCATCAAGGTCATCCACAAATGCACCTCGGTGCGCCACGCGCTCAAGGCCGAGGCCATCGGCTGCGACGCCATCAGTGTGGACGGCTTCGAATGCGGTGGCCACCCGGGCGAGGACGACATCCCCAACTTCATCCTGCTGCCGCGCGCCGCGGAAGAGTTGAAGATCCCCTTCGTCGCCTCGGGCGGAATGGCCGACGGCCGCTCGCTGGTGGCTGCGCTGGCGCTGGGGGCCGACGGCATCAACATGGGCACGCGCTTCATCGCCACGCAAGAGGCGCCGGTGCACGACAACGTGAAGCAGGCCATCGTCGCGGCCAGCGAACTCGACACCCGCCTGGTCATGCGCCCGCTGCGCAACACCGAGCGCGTGCTGACCAATGCCGCCACCGAACGGCTGCTGCAGAAAGAGCGCGAACTGGGCGCGGCGATCACCTTTGCGGACATTGCGCCCGAAGTGGCCGGTGTCTATCCGCGCATCATGCAGCAGGGCGATATGGAAGCCGGTGTCTGGTCGTGCGGCATGGTGGCCGGGCTGATCCACGACGTGCCCACCGTGCAGCAGCTGATCGACGGCATCATGGCCCAGGCCCACGCGCTGATTGCCGAGCGGCTGGCCGGCCTGGTGCGCGCCGCCGCCTAGCGCACACACCCTTCAGGAATTCAACAAGGAAACAACCCATGAAAATTCTCGTCCCTGTCAAACGCGTGGTGGACTACAACGTGAAAGTCCGCGTGAAATCGGACGGCAGCGGTGTGGACATCGCCAACGTGAAGATGAGCATGAACCCCTTTGACGAAATCGCCGTTGAAGAGGCCGTGCGCCTGAAAGAAAAAGGCCTGGTGAGCGAAGTGATCGCCGTCAGCTGCGGCGTGGCCCAGTGCCAGGAGACCCTGCGCACGGCCATGGCCATCGGCGCCGACCGCGCCATCCTGGTGGAGACCGATGCCGAACTGCAGCCCCTGGCCGTGGCCAAGCTCCTGAAGGCCCTGGTGGACAAGGAACAACCCGGCCTCATCATCCTGGGCAAACAAGCCATCGACGACGACGCCAACCAGACCGGCCAGATGCTCGCCGCCCTGGCCGACCTGCCCCAAGCGACGTTTGCCAGCAAAGTGGAACTCTCGGCCGACAAAGTCAGCGTCACCCGCGAAATCGACGGCGGCCTGGAAACCCTGGCCCTGACGCTGCCCGCAGTGATCACCACCGACCTGCGCCTGAACGAACCCCGCTACGTCACCTTGCCCAACATCATGAAGGCCAAGAAGAAGCAACTCGATACCGTCAAGCCCGAAGACCTCGGTGTGGACGTCACCCCCCGCCTCAAGACCCTCAAAGTGAGCGAGCCGCCCAAGCGCGGCGCTGGCGTCAAGGTGGCGGACGTGGCCGCCCTGGTCGACAAACTCAAGAACGAAGCGAAGGTGATCTAAATGTCGGTACTCGTTATTGCTGAACACGACAACGCGTCCATCAAGGGCGCAACCCTGAACACCGTCACAGCCGCTGTGGCTTGCGGCGGCGACGTGCACGTCCTCGTCGCTGGCCACAACGCAGGCGCTGCAGCCGCTGCAGCAGCCCAGATCGCCGGCGTCGCCAAAGTCCTCCACGCCGACGCCCCCGGCCTGGAACACGGCCTCGCTGAAAACGTCGCCGCACAAGTCCTGGCCATCGCCTCGAACTACAGCCACATCCTCTTTCCCGCCACCGCCGGCGGCAAGAACGTGGCCCCCCGCGTGGCCGCCAAGCTCGACGTCGCCCAGATCAGCGACATCACCAAAGTGATCGCAGCCGACACCTTCGAGCGCCCCATCTACGCCGGCAACGCCATCGCCACCGTGCAAAGCGCCGACAGCGTGAAGATCATCACCGTGCGCACCACCGGCTTTGACGCCGCTGCCGCCACCGGAGGCTCGGCCGCCGTCGAAACCGCCGCCGCCACGGCAGATGCTGGCAAGAGCAGCTTCGTGGGCAGCGAAATCGCCAAGAGCGACCGGCCCGAACTCACCGCCGCCAAGATCATCGTCTCGGGCGGCCGGGCGCTGGGGAGCAAGGAAAAGTTCGACGAAGTCATGACCCCGCTGGCCGACAAGCTGGGCGCGGCCATTGGCGCCAGCCGGGCGGCGGTGGACGCGGGCTACGCCCCCAACGACCTGCAGGTGGGGCAGACGGGCAAGATCGTGGCACCGCAGCTGTACGTGGCCGCCGGCATCTCGGGCGCCATCCAGCACCTGGCGGGGATGAAGGACTCCAAGGTGATCGTGGCGATCAACAAGGACCCTGAAGCCCCGATCTTCAGCGTGGCCGACTATGGCCTGGAGGCCGACCTGTTCACGGCCGTGCCCGAACTGGTCAAGGCGCTCTGACGCGCATTCGGTTGCTATCAATAAGAGAGCTTCTGGCGCTTGCAGGACAAGCGCTGGGGCCACTTTCTGTTCAAAAATACAAGCAGGAGACAACATCCATGAGCCGTGACATTTCCCGCCGCACGTTGGTGCAGGCCGCCACCGCCGCCTTGGCCAGCGTGGCTTTGCCATCGCTGGCGCAACCGGCCTGGCCGAGCAAACCGATCAAGATCATCGTGCCCTACACGGCCGGCGGTTTCACCGACCAAATGGCGCGCCTGCTGCAGGTGGGTCTGCAAAAGCAGCTGGGCCAGCCCGTGGTGATCGACAACAAGCCCGGTGCGAACAGCATCATCGGCGTGGACGCCGTGGCCAAGGCAGCGCCAGACGGGCACACTTTTGGGGTGGTGATTCCCGCCTTCACCGCCAATACCACGCTGTACCCCAAGCTGCCCTACAACCCGCGCAAGGACTTGGTGGGTGTGTCGCTCATGGGCGTGTCGCCCCTGGTGGCTGCCGTGTCGCTGAACGCGCCGTTCAAGGACACGCGGGAGCTGATCGCCTACGCCAAGGCCAACCCTGGCAAGGTGAGCTTTGCCTCGTCAGGCAGCGGCTCGGCGGCGCACCTGACCAGCGAATTGCTCAAGACGCTGACGCAGACTTTCATGGTTCACATCCCGTACCGGGGCGCATCGCCCGCACTGGCGGACCTGCTGGGCGGCCAGGTGCCGCTGTTCCTTGACCCGCCCCCCAACCTGATCCAGCCCGCCAAGGCCGGCCGCATTCGGCTCATTGGCGTGGCCAGCGAAAAGCGTCTGCCCATCCTGCCCGATGTTCCCACTTTCGTGGAGCAGGGCATTCCAGGCATGCTGGGCAGCACTTGGGCCAGCATGATCGCGCCCGCGGGCACGCCGCGCGATATCGTCAAGCGCATGTCGGAGGCGGTGAACCAGATCATCCACAGCGCCGAAACACGTGCCAAGCTCGAGGCCATGGGCACGTTTGCGGAGGGCACCACGCCCGAAGCCTGCGACACCTTTCTTGCGGCGGAGACGGCCAAATGGGGCAAGGTGATCCGCGACGCCGGGGTGCAGCTGGACTGACCGGGTGGGGGCGCACGCCCCGGCAAACCGGTGCGGCAGGCTTGCAGCAAGTCCCGGGTTCGTGTGGCGATAGGCAGCATGGGGCCGGTACGGCGAGGCCTGGGCGTGTCATTCAGGCCTTGGTGAATTGCCGGTGTGTTTGTATGATCCGCGGCGTTCAAAATGCCGCTGGCGGCTGGGGTGGCATTGCCGGACCGGGGCAAGCTGCCCGGCCGCTTTTTCACGCCTGCCCCACGCTCCGCCACGTTCCATGCCTGCATCCATGTTCGCGACGCATTCCCGTACCCTGCATCTGGCCTGGCAATGGATGGCCGCGTGCGCTACCGCCCTGACGGGCCTTCACAGGGGTGCCCTTCGGGGGGCTTGGCGGCGCTTGTCATCGCACTGCTGCTACATGCCGCCGACGGCCACGCCGCAACGGAGTTGCGCACCCTCATTGACAGCGATGGCAACCCTGCCACCGGCTGCACTGTGGTAACCCCCGCAGGCACGTTCGAAGGCGCCGATCTGGCCGCGGTGACCCGTATCGACGTTTCGGCCACCGAGCCGGTGGGCGACGTGTCGCGCGAGATCTGCCAGGCGGGCGCGCTGGTCACGGACCCGAGTTTCACGCCTCTCGCACCCTTGCGCTGGCCTGTGGGCGTGGGGGCGGCAGGGGCCCAGCGCGACGTGGTGGAGAGCTACATCCCCTTCCCCTCGCCCCCCGGGGCGGTGCGGCTCGCGTTCATGGCGGGCACGACGGATGGCAGCCTGGCGCCGAGCGGGCTGCTTTCGGTCAACGGCAACCCTGCCGGCGGTGCGATCCAGTTGGCGGCACCGTCGGTGGCGGGCGTGCCGGGCCTGGGTGTTGGCGGACTGCTGCTGGCCGCGTTGCTCGTGGTCTGGGTCACCTATCGCTTCGCACCGGTCCGCCGCATTGCGGCGGGCAGCGCGGCGCTGGGCCTGCTGTTGGTGGTGGGGCTTGCCTGGGCTGCCATCGTGCGCGACGGCGATCCTTCGGATTGGAACTCCACACCGCCCATTGCCACCTCTTCCGCAGGTGTGCCGCTGCAGTTCGCTGCCGTGTATGCACGCATAGAAGGCGGCACCCTCCAACTGCGATACGACCTGGACCTGGGTCTGCGCGATGGCGCGCCGCACGATGACGGTACGTACAACACCACCGTAGGGGTGGCGCTGCCCGTGGCTGCACCGGGGGTACTGGCCAACGACGTGCCGGGTTCACCTCCCATACAGGTGAACGAGTTCCGTGTGCAGGGGGATGCCACCACGGTGCCCGCCGGCGGCGCGGTGGCGTTTGCGGGCAGCACGCTGCAGGTGAATCCCGACGGCGCGTTCACCGTGGGTGCACCCACGGTTGCCGGATTGTTTCGCTTCGAGTACCGCGCACGCAACCGGTTTTTCCCCGGCGGTTGGGGGGTGGCGACGGTGGCGGTTGCCGCCGCGCCCGCTGGGACGTGCGGCGACGGGACGCGCGGCGCCGGGGAGGCATGCGATGACGGAAACACCATCAACGAAACCAGTTGCAGCTACGGCACGCCCACCTGCACCACGTGCAACGCGACCTGCAGCGCCGTGCTCCCCCTGACGGGGCCGTATTGCGGCGACAGCACGGTCAATGGGACGGAGGTCTGCGATGACGGCAACACCACCGAT
>NZ_ACQT01000023.1 GCF_000175235.1 Acidovorax delafieldii 2AN
CGAAGAGTGCTCAACGTGGCGGCCGCTGCCGCGATCTGCCTGCACGCCAGCGGTGCGGCCCGCTGAGGAGCACGGGCGCGCCGCCTCGCCGCTGGGGCTTTCGGCGCAGGTGTTCGCATGCCTTGCTCCAGGATCGCGATGGGCGTGTGCCGTGGCGGCGCCTCTTGGTGAATGGTGGTGGCCATTGACGGCCCAGCCACAGGAGGGCGATGGGGTCCACGCGTACCGTTTTCGCCGTTTGTCACCGTTTTTGCCGACACCGTCGCGACGCAGCCCAGAGCTTCGCGCGGGTCAGCGCACACGCGGCGGCGCATGCCACACCATGGCGTGAGGGAATGGGTGCCCGGGTGCCGCCGGGTATAATCAGGGGCTTTTCTCGCAACAGCGTCGCCCGATCGCACCCAAAGCAACAACCCATCTGAGAGCAGCCGCCGGCATTCGTTGCGCGAGCGGCCTGCAGGCGCCGGGCGACCGTAACCATCCGGAGAATCCAGTGCTTTTGTCTCTACAGGGAAACTTCCCCTCCGCCATTCTGGCGCTCGCAGACGGCACGGTCTTTATCGGCAATTCGATCGGTGCCACCGGCACCACCGTCGGCGAAGTGGTGTTCAACACCGCCATCACCGGCTACCAGGAAATCCTCACCGACCCCAGCTATTGCCAGCAGATCGTCACGTTGACGTATCCGCACATCGGCAACTATGGCGTCAACACCGAGGATATCGAAGCTGACAAGGTCCATGCCGCAGGCCTCATCATCAAGGACCTGCCCCTGCTGGCCAGCAACTTCCGCCAGACCGAAACCCTTTCGCAATACCTCGTGCGCGAAAAGACGGTGGCCATCGCCAACATCGACACCCGCAAGCTCACCCGCCTGCTGCGCAGCCAGGGCGCACAGAACGGTGCCATCGTCGGCCTGGCCGCTGGCGAAGCCGTGACGCAGGCGCGCATTGACGCCGCGCTGGCGGCCGCCAAGGCGGCGCCCAGCATGAAGGGCCTGGACCTGGCGCAGGTGGTGAGCACAACCGCCCCCTACACATGGGACCAGACCGAGTGGAAGCTGGGTACGGGCTATGGCAAGCAGACGGCTCCCCGCTTCCACGTCGTGGCCTACGACTACGGCGTGAAGCTGAACATCCTGCGCATGCTGGCCGAGCGTGGCTGCAAGCTGACGGTGGTGCCCGCCAAAACGCCGGCGGCCGAAGTGCTGGCCATGAATCCCGACGGCGTGTTTCTGTCGAACGGCCCCGGCGACCCGGAGCCCTGCGACTACGCCATCACGGCGGTGCGCCAGATCATCGACAGTGGCACCCCCACCTTCGGCATCTGCCTGGGCCACCAGATCATGGCTTTGGCCTCGGGTGCCAAGACCTTCAAGATGCAAAACAGCCACCATGGCGCCAACCACCCGGTGAAAGACCTGGACAACGGACGCGTCAGCATTACCAGCCAGAACCACGGTTTTGCGGTGGAGATGGAGTCGCTGCCGGCCAACCTGCGCGCCACACACATCAGCCTGTTCGACGGCACGCTGCAAGGCCTGGTGCGCACCGACAAGCCGGCGTTCTGCTTCCAGGGGCACCCTGAGGCTTCGCCCGGCCCGCACGACATTGCCTACCTGTTCGACCGCTTCACGGCATTGATGGCCACGGCCCAGGAGAAAAAATAATGCCAAAGCGCACAGACATCAAAAGCGTCCTCATCATCGGCGCCGGCCCGATCATCATCGGCCAGGCCTGCGAGTTCGACTACTCCGGCGTGCAGGCCTGCAAGGCCCTGCGCGAAGAGGGCTATAAGGTCATCCTGATCAACAGCAACCCCGCCACGATCATGACCGACCCGGCCACGGCCGACGTCACCTACATCGAGCCCATCACCTGGCAGACGGTTGAGAAGATCATCGCCAAGGAGCGCCCCGACGCCATCCTGCCCACCATGGGCGGCCAGACCGCGCTCAACTGCGCACTGGACCTGTGGCACAACGGCGTGCTCGACAAGTACAAGGTCGAACTCATCGGCGCCACGCCCGAGGCCATCGACAAGGCCGAAGACCGCCTGAAGTTCAAGGACGCCATGACCAAGATCGGTCTTGGCTCCGCGCGCTCGGGCATCGCCCACAGCATGGACGAAGCCTGGGCCGTGCAGAAGAGCGTGGGCTTCCCCACGGTGATCCGCCCCAGCTTCACGCTGGGCGGCACGGGCGGCGGCATTGCCTACAACCCCGAAGAGTTCGAAACGATTTGCAAGCGCGGCCTCGAAGCCTCGCCCACCAACGAGCTGCTGATCGAAGAGTCGCTGCTTGGCTGGAAAGAGTACGAGATGGAGGTCGTGCGCGACAAGGCCGACAACTGCATCGTCATCTGCTCCATCGAGAACCTCGACCCCATGGGCGTGCACACCGGCGACTCGATCACGGTGGCCCCCGCGCAGACGCTGACCGACAAGGAATACCAGATCATGCGCAACGCCAGTCTGGCGGTGCTGCGCGAGATCGGCGTGGACACGGGCGGTTCCAACGTGCAGTTCTCGGTGAACCCGAAGGACGGCCGCATGATCGTGATCGAGATGAACCCCCGCGTCTCGCGTTCGTCGGCGCTGGCCTCCAAGGCCACGGGCTTCCCCATCGCCAAGGTCGCGGCCAAGCTGGCTGTGGGCTATACGCTCGATGAGCTCAAGAACGAAATCACGGGCGGTGCCACGCCCGCGTCGTTCGAGCCTTCGATCGACTATGTGGTCACCAAGATTCCGCGCTTTGCGTTCGAGAAGTTCCCCACGGCCGACAGCCGCCTCACGACGCAGATGAAGTCGGTGGGCGAGGTCATGGCCATGGGCCGCACCTTCCAGGAATCCTTCCAGAAGGCCCTCCGCGGCCTGGAAGTGGGCGTGGACGGCATGAACGAGAAGACCCAAGACCGCGAGCTGCTCGAAAAGGAACTGGGCGAGCCCGGCCCAGAGCGCATCTGGTACGTGGGCGACGCCTTTGCCATGGGCCTGTCGGTGGACGAGGTGCACGACCTCACCAAGATCGACAAGTGGTTCCTGGTGCAGATCGAGGAGATCGTGAAGATCGAACTCGAACTCGACCAGCTTGCCGCCGAGAAGGGCGAGGGGGCCTTGGCAGCCATCGACGCTGCAACGCTGCGTGCGCTCAAGAAGAAGGGCTTCTCCGACCGTCGCCTGGCCAAGCTGCTCAAGACCAGCGAGAAGGCCGTGCGCGACCAGCGCCGTGCGCACGGTGTGCGCCCCGTCTACAAGCGGGTGGACACGTGCGCGGCTGAGTTCGCCACCAACACGGCCTACATGTACTCCACTTACGAGGAGGAGTGCGAGGCTGCGCCCACCAGCAAGAAGAAGATCATGGTGCTGGGCGGTGGCCCGAACCGCATTGGCCAGGGCATCGAGTTCGATTACTGCTGCGTGCACGCAGCGCTCGCCATGCGCGAGGATGGGTATGAAACCATCATGGTCAACTGCAACCCCGAGACCGTATCGACCGACTACGACACTTCGGATCGCCTGTACTTTGAGCCGCTCACGCTCGAAGACGTGCTCGAAATCGTGGACAAGGAAAAGCCCGTTGGCGTGATCGTGCAGTACGGCGGCCAGACCCCCCTCAAGCTCGCGCTGGGCCTGGAGGCCGAGGGTGTGCCGATCATCGGCACCACCCCCGACATGATCGACGCCGCCGAGGACCGCGAGCGCTTTCAGGCGCTGCTGCACCAGCTGCAACTGCGCCAGCCGCCCAACGCCACGGCGCGCACCGAACCCGAGGCCTTGGAAAAGGCCGCCGCCCTGGGCTACCCCCTGGTGGTGCGCCCCAGCTACGTGCTGGGTGGCCGCGCGATGGAAATCGTCCACGAGCAGCGGGACCTCGAGCGCTACATGCGCGAGGCCGTGAAGGTCAGCAACGACTCGCCCGTGCTGCTGGATCGCTTCCTCTCCAACGCCATCGAGTGCGACGTGGACTGCGTGCGCGATTCGACCGGCGTGACCTTCATCGGCGGGGTGATGGAGCACATCGAGCAGGCCGGCGTGCACAGCGGCGATTCGGCTTGCTCGCTTCCTCCGTATTACCTGTCCAAGGCGACGGTGGACGAGATCAAGCGCCAGACCGCAGCCATGGCCGAAGGCCTGAACGTGGTGGGCCTGATGAACGTGCAGTTCGCCATCCAGGAAGCCGACGGCAAGGACATCATCTACGTGCTCGAAGTGAACCCCCGTGCCTCGCGCACGGTGCCGTTCGTCAGCAAGGCCACCGGCATCCAGCTCGCCAAGGTGGCCGCGCGCTGCATGGCCGGCCAGACGTTGGCCGCACAGGGCATCACCAAGGAAGTGACCCCGCCATACTTCAGCGTGAAGGAGGCCGTGTTCCCGTTCGTCAAGTTCCCCGGCGTGGACACCATCCTCGGCCCCGAGATGAAGTCCACCGGCGAAGTGATGGGCGTGGGCAAGACCTTCGGCGAAGCCTTCGTGAAGAGCCAGCTCGGCGCGGGCACCAAGCTGCCCACGTCCGGCAAGGTGTTCCTCACCGTCAAGAACGGCGACAAGCCGCGTGCCGTGGCGATTGCTCGCGACCTGGTGTCGATGGGCTTTGAACTCGTCGCCACCAAGGGGACGGCTGCGGCCATTGCCGAGGCTGGCGTGCCGGTCGCGGTGGTCAACAAGGTGACCGAGGGCCGCCCGCACATCGTGGACATGATCAAGAATGACGAGATCGCCATGGTCATCAACACGGTGGAAGAGCGCCGCAACGCCATTGCCGACTCGCGGGCCATCCGCACGTCGTCGCTGCTGGCGCGGGTGACCACCTTCACCACCATCTTCGGTGCGGAAGCGGCCGTCGAGGGCATGAAGTACCTCGACAAGCTCGACGTGTATTCCGTGCAGGAACTGCACGCCCAGCTCGGGGCCTGAGCACTGCCAAACACGGCATAATCAGCCCCTGACCAGACACCGCCGCGCGGCAACGTGCGGCGGTTTCCTTTTGTAGGGTCGCCAATGGCATGCACGGGCACGATCCGTTTCCATGCAGGGTGACTGACCGGTGGGATTGCCTTGCATCCCCGCCGATTTGATTGATGGAGACTCGACAGAATGGCCACCATTCCAATTACCAAGCGCGGTGCTGAAAAGCTCAAGGAAGAACTGCACCGTCTCAAGACCGTTGAGCGACCTGCGGTGATCACGGCGATTGCCGAAGCGCGTGCGCAGGGTGACCTCAGCGAAAACGCCGACTACGATGCCGCCAAGGACCGCCAGGGCTTCATCGAAGGCCGCATCCAGGAGATCGAGGGCAAGCTCTCGGTGGCCCAGGTCATTGATCCGGGTAGCGTGGACGGCGGCGGCAAGGTGGTTTTCGGTGCCACGGTCGAGCTGGAAGACGAAGACTCTGGCGATACGGTCACCTACCAGATCGTGGGTGAAGACGAGGCCGACCTGAAGCACGGCCTGATCAATATCTCCAGCCCCATCGCTCGCGCACTGATTGGCAAGGAGGAGGGCGACACGGCCGAGGTGCAGGCCCCGGGCGGTGTGCGTCGCTACGAGGTGGTGGCGGTTCGTTACCAGTGAGCCCCAGCGCCATGCGCATGCGCCTTCCCGCCCTGCTGGCCGCTTTGTGGTGGGGGAGCCTGAGCATCATCGGCCTGTTGGTGGTGCCCATGCTGTTCGCTCACCTGCCGTCCGCAGCACTGGCGGGGGGCATGGCGGCGCGGCTGTTTGCGGCCCAGACCTGGGTGACCGTGGTCTGTGGCGTTCTGTTGTTGCTGCTTTCCAGGCCAAAAGGGGCTGTAGCGCAATATCCGTGGGCGCAGTCTGCTATGGTTTTCATACTGGCCGGATTGTTGCTGGCGTTGCTGGCCCAGTTTGGCGTGGCGCCCCGCATTGTCGCGCGCCAGGATCTGCGCTTGTGGCACACGGTAGGAAGCGTGATGTATCTGCTGCAGTGGTGCTGTGCTTTGGCCGTGTTGTGGCGCACCACCCAGGCTGGCGCGGACGCTCCGCCCTGAATTGCAGGGGGCCCCGCCCTGTGAGCGGGGCCTGCCCCCTGCGGCTTCACTCGCGCCAGTGGTCGGCCACCCAGGTGGCCGGGCGGATGTAGCGGAAACGGCGGTTGCGCCGTCCGGCCAGCGCATCGGGCGGGTTGCACTCCCCGTGGAAGATCACGATGCGCGCTCCCGCAGGCACAAAGGGGGCTTTCCAGTAATTGGTGGGCCAGGCGGGAATGCAGTGGTACTTGAAGCTCGGGCACCACGCCGAAGGCCAGTACTGCAGCTTGCCCTGCTTGTGCAGGAAGTCCGACAAGTAAGCCTGTTCGTTGCGGAACTGCTGGCGGATGGTGTCGAAATGTGCACGAAAGTATGCGAGCACGTCCGGGTGGGCGCCCAGTTCGAAGCGGTACACCGAAGAGTTGCCGGTGATGCGCCAGGGGCGCTTGTAGTCGTGGATGATGAGGAATTCACCCGGCTGGGTGAAGAAGTCATCGAGGTTTCCGGTGATGACCACGTCCACATCAAGGAACAGCGCTGTGCCGCGCAAGCCGTGCAGATCCGCGCTGAAGGTGGCCAGCTTGGTCCAGCCCCGCTCGGGGATGCCTGCCGGCAGGTCCAGCGGCGGGATGGGCAGACACTGCACCTCACTGCGGATACCCTGGCTGTCGTCGGTGAGGCAAACGAAGCGGAACGGCCCGCTCAGATGGCGCCGCACCATGGCATAGAGGCGATTGACGTATTCCGGGCCGTATTTCGTGCCCCACTTCATGCAGAGGATGTGGCGCTCGGGCGCCGTGGCCGTGGCGGTCATGTGCCTCAGTCAGCCTGGCTTTTCTTGATCGATTTCTGCTTGGGCTTGGCACGCTTGATCTGTCCGCCCGAGGTGAGGCGCTGATTGCCCAGTACGCGCAGCTGCTTGATTTCGGGCCGCTGGCCGCCGCGCTTGCTGTACTTGAGCACCTTGACATCGCGGGGACCGGGCATGCGGTTCTCGTCCAGCGTGCGTTCCTTGGCGGGCTGGGGACGCCAGAGCACCACGAGCTTTCCGATGTGCTGGATGGGCGCTGCATTCAGGTCTGCGGCGAGTTGCTGGTACATCAGTTCACGCGCCGTGCGATCGTCGTTGAATATGCGCACCTTGATAAGGCCGTGGGCGTTCAGGGCGGCATCGATTTCTTTTTGTACCGCGGGGGTCAGGCCGTCACCTCCCACCAGGACCACGGGGTCGAGGTGGTGGGCGTTGGCGCGGTGTTCCCGGCGTTCTGCGGGAGTCAGTTGAATTTGGGGCATGGCCGTATTATCGGCGGCCCGGCGGGAATGCCGTCACTTCACCGTGCGAAAAGGGCGTGGGTGCTGCCCGCGTGCCCGGTTGTCGGGAGACAATGGCGCCTCTATGAAAGTCAAAACCCAGAGCAAGAAGGTCAACAAGGCGTGGCTGAACGACCATGTCAACGACACCTACGTCAAGCTGGCCCAGAAAGAGGGCTACCGCGCGCGTGCGGCTTATAAGCTCAAGGAAATCGATGAGCAGCTTGGCCTCATCAAGCCGGGCTTCACGGTGGTGGACCTCGGCTCCACCCCCGGCGCCTGGAGCCAGTATGTGCGCCGACGGCTGTCGCCTGCGGGCGCAGCGGCAGGGCAGCTCAATGGGGCCATCATCGCCCTCGATATCCTCCCCATGGAGCCCGTCGAGGGAGTGACCTTCCTGCATGGCGATTTCCGCGAGCCCGAGGTGCTGGCCCGGCTCGAGGAGGCCTTGCAGGGCCGGACCGTGGATGTGGTGGTGTCTGACATGGCGCCCAATCTGTCCGGCATCGAATCGGCGGATGCCGCGCGCATTGCGCACCTCGTGGAGCTGGCCGTGGACTTTGCGTGCCACCACCTCAAGCCCGAAGGGGCGCTGGTCGTCAAGCTGTTCCATGGCAGCGGTTACGGCGAGTTGGTGGCACTGTTCAAGCGCACCTTCAAGACGGTCAAGCCGCTCAAGCCCAAGGCATCGAGGGACAAGTCGTCTGAAACTTTTCTGGTAGGAATCGGTCTGAAAACACTGTCCTGAAGGCCTGTGTGCAGGTATCTTTGGGTAAATAGACACCAGAATCCGCACTGTGCCCATGGGTGAGAGTGGGGAATAGGCCGCCGCCCGTGGCTTGAAACACCTAAAATGGGCCGCACATGCAAGCCGTGACGGCTTTGTGACCGTTTTTCCCCCGCGACTGGAGTCCCGCTTGAACAATCAGTGGTTTTCAAAAATTGCCGTGTGGCTGGTCATCGCCATGGTGCTGTTCACTGTGTTCAAACAGTTCGACACCCGCGCTGGCGCCAGTGCTGGCCATGTGGGCTATTCGGAATTCCTGGAAGAAGTGCGCAGCAATCGCATCAAGAGCGCCACCATCCAGGAAGGCCAGGGCGGTACCGAGATCGTTGCCGTCACCAACGACGACCGCAAGATCCGCACCACGGCTACCTACCTCGACCGCGGTCTCGTCGGCGATCTGATCAACAACAACGTCAAGTTCGACGTCAAGCCCCGTGAAGAGGGGTCGCTGCTCATGACCTTGCTGGTCAGCTGGGGCCCCATGCTGCTGCTGATCGGCGTGTGGGTGTACTTCATGCGCCAGATGCAGGGCGGGGGAAAGGGCGGCGCCTTCAGCTTCGGCAAGAGCAAGGCGCGCATGCTCGACGAGAACACCAACCAGGTGACCTTTGCCGACGTGGCGGGCTGCGACGAAGCCAAGGAAGAAGTCAAGGAGGTCGTCGACTTCCTCAAAGACCCGCAGAAATTCCAGAAGCTCGGCGGCCGCATTCCGCGTGGCCTGCTGCTGGTGGGCCCTCCGGGTACAGGCAAGACCTTGTTGGCCAAATCGATTGCTGGCGAGGCCAAAGTGCCTTTCTTCAGCATTTCCGGTTCGGATTTTGTCGAGATGTTCGTCGGCGTGGGTGCTGCCCGTGTGCGCGACATGTTCGAGAACGCCAAGAAAAACGCGCCCTGCATTATCTTCATTGATGAAATTGACGCCGTGGGTCGCCAGCGTGGCGCTGGCCTGGGCGGCGGCAATGACGAGCGCGAGCAGACTCTCAACCAGATGCTGGTCGAGATGGATGGTTTTGAAACCAACCTGGGCGTGATCGTGGTGGCTGCCACCAATCGCCCCGACATCCTTGACGCCGCGCTGCTGCGCCCCGGTCGATTTGACCGCCAGGTGTATGTGACGCTGCCTGACATCCGGGGCCGCGAACAGATACTGAACGTGCATATGCGCAAGATTCCCATCGGGCAGGATGTGGCTCCGGCCATCATTGCCCGCGGAACGCCCGGCATGAGCGGTGCGGACCTCGCCAACCTCTGCAATGAGGCGGCCCTCATGGCGGCCCGTCGCAATGCCCGTACGGTCGAAATGCAGGATTTCGAGAAGGCCAAGGACAAGATTCTGATGGGGCCGGAACGCAAAAGCATGGTCATGCCCGAGGAGGAGCGCCGCAATACGGCGTACCACGAGTCCGGCCACGCCCTCATCGGCAAACTCTTGCCCAAGTGCGACCCTGTACACAAGGTCACGATCATTCCGCGCGGGCGCGCATTGGGCGTCACCATGAGCTTGCCTGCTCAGGATCGGTACAGCTACGATCGTGAATACATGCTCAACCAGATCAGCATGCTGTTTGGTGGGCGTATCGCTGAGGAGGTGTTCATGAACCAGATGACCACGGGTGCCAGCAACGACTTCGAGCGTGCAACCCACATAGCCCGCGACATGGTCACGCGATACGGCATGACCGATGCGCTGGGTCCCATGGTCTACGCCGAAAATGAGGGCGAAGTGTTCCTGGGCCGCTCGGTCACCAAGACCACCAACATGAGCGAGCAGACCATGGAAAAGGTCGACATGGAAGTGCGTCGCATCATTGATGAGCAGTACAACCTGGCCCGTCGCCTGATCGAAGAAAACAGCGACAAGATGCATGCCATGGCCACGGCCTTGCTTGAATGGGAAACCATCGACACCGAGCAGCTTGATGACATCATGGCGGGCAAGGCGCCTCGCCCACCCAAGGACTGGACCCCTCGCACGCCGTCGTCCGGCGGCGATAATTCCAGTGGCGGCACGCCGGCGGTTGCCACCGACGCCACACCCACGGCAGCCTGAAGGGCGTCGCTGCGGAGCAGTTTTCCACGCGGGGCCTTGTGCCCCGTTTTTCATGGCCTGCCGCTTTGGCGGCACCGCCGCCGACATTTGGGCGCTTTCATGTTCTGGCAAACATCCCGTTTCACCGTCGCTCTTGACCGCCCCCAGGTCATGGGCATCGTCAATGCCACGCCCGATTCTTTTTCGGACGGCGGACGCCATGCAACCACCGCCGCCGCGCTTCGGCATTGCGAGACCCTGTTGAGGGACGGAGCGGACATCCTTGATATCGGGGGGGAGTCCACGCGTCCCGGAAGCCCGGCGGTGCCCCTGGAGGAGGAGTTGGCCCGTGTGGTGCCTGTGGTGCGCTCAGCGGTTTCGCTGGGGGTGCCGGTTTCGGTAGACACCTACAAGCCGCAGGTCATGCAGGCTGTGCTGGACGCAGGGGCCGATATCGTCAATGACATCTGGGCGCTGCGGCAGCCAGGCGCGTTGGCGACCGTGGCAGCGCATCCCCGCTGTGGTGTCTGCCTGATGCACATGCACCGCGACCCCCAGACCATGCAGGCGGCACCGATGGAAGGTGACATCGTTGATGGCGTGCTACGTTTTCTGGAGCAATCAGCGCAGACCCTGCAAGCGCAAGGGGTGGATAAGGCGCGCATTGCGCTGGACCCTGGCGTGGGCTTCGGCAAAACGGTGGAGCAAAACTTTTCCTTGCTGGCATGCCAGTCGGCTTTTCTTGACCTGGGCTACCCGTTGCTGGTGGGCTGGTCGCGGAAGTCATCGCTTGGCGCGGTGAGCGGGCTGGATGTGGATCAGCGCATGGTGCCAAGCGTGGCGGCGGCGCTGTTGGCGGTGGAGCGCGGAGCGCACATCGTGCGGGTGCACGATGTGCGTGAAACAGTGGCAGCGCTGGCGGTATGGAAGGCCGCCCAGCCGGCCGCATTGCGTGCCGGGCAGAGGCCGGCGGCGCGTTAGCATCCATGCATTCAATACACACAATACGGTAGATGGCGAGGAGGGGCATTCAATGACACGCAAGTATTTCGGCACGGACGGGATCCGTGGCACGGTGGGGCAGCCTCCGATCACTCCAGATTTCGTGCTGCGCCTTGCGCACGCGGTGGGCCGCGTGCTGCGCCAGACCGAGGAGCGCCCCACGGTCCTGATCGGCAAGGACACGCGCATTTCGGGCTACATGCTGGAGAGCGCCCTGGAGTCAGGCTTCAACTCCGCAGGTGTGGACGTGGTGCTTCTGGGGCCGCTACCCACCCCCGGCGTGGCCTATCTGACCCGTGCGCAGCGCGCCAGCCTGGGTGTGGTCATCAGCGCCAGCCACAACGCTTACCCGGACAACGGCATCAAGTTCTTCAGTGCGCAGGGCACCAAGTTGCCTGACGCCTGGGAAGAGGCCGTCGAGGCTGCGCTGGACGAACCGCCCCGCTGGGCCGATTCCGCTTCATTGGGCAAGGCACGGCGCCTGGACGATGCTGCGGGCCGTTATATCGAGTTCTGCAAGAGCACGGTGCCCCATGCGCTGTCCCTGCGCGGCCTCAAGATCGTGGTGGATGCCGCTCACGGCGCGGCTTACCAGGTGGCACCCAAGGTGTTCCATGAACTTGGCGCCGAAGTGCTCGCGATCGGCTGCGCACCCGACGGCCTCAACATCAACCACGAGGTGGGCGCCACCCATACAGACGCCTTGGTGCGCGCGGTGCGTGCCAACCGCGCTGACTACGGCATAGCGCTCGATGGAGATGCCGATCGCCTGCAAATGGTGGACGCCACCGGCCGCCTGTACAACGGCGACGAGTTGCTGTACCTGATGGCCGCTGATCGCATGGGACGTGACGAACATGTTCCTGGCGTGGTTGGCACCTTGATGACCAACATGGGAGTCGAGTTGGCGCTGCAGGCGCGCGGTGTGAAACTGGTGCGGGCGCGGGTCGGTGATCGTTATGTGCTTGAAGAGCTGGCGCGCCACCATTGGATCCTGGGTGGGGAGGGGTCGGGACATTTGCTGGCGTTGGACCGCCACACCACCGGAGATGGGCTGGTGAGTGCATTGCAGGTCCTGATGGCGTGCGTTCGCAGTGAGCGCACCCTTGCGCAGTTGCTGGCCGATGTGGAACTCTACCCGCAGGTGCTGCTGAATGTGCGCCTCGCGCCTGGGCAAGACTGGAAATCCAATGCGCTCCTTGCGAAAGCCACGCAGGACGTCGAGGCGGAGCTGGGCATGGCAGGGCGGGTCCTGATCCGCGCCAGCGGCACGGAGCCGCTGCTGCGCGTGATGGTGGAGGCCAAGGATGTGCAGGTAGCCAGTTCCTGCGCGCAGCGCCTGGCCGATGCGGCGCGGGCCGGTTGATGGCGCTGGTGCGTGGGTGGGTTTTGTGAGGCCGTTGCTTGTGCACCCTTGAAGTGGCTGGCGCTTTGGGCATGAGCTAACAGTGCCCAGGGTCCATGGGGCGTGCCAGCGGATGGCTACAGCTGAGCATGCGTGCCCAGGTGCGGCGGCCTGGTCCGCGTGCCTGGGTCAGGCGAGCCGTCGGCGCATAAAGGTTTCCAGTTCGGGTGCCGGCAAGGGGGTGCTGAAGTGGTAGCCCTGGGCCTCATCGCAGCCCTGTTCGCGCAGGAAGGCCAGTTGGCTTTCCGTTTCAACTCCTTCCGCGGTGGTGCGCATGCCCAAGGCCTGTGCCATGCGGATGATGGCGCTCACGATGGCACGGTCATTGCCGTCGTTGCCCAGGTCGCGCACAAAGGACTGGTCGATTTTGAGTTTGAAGATCTGGAATCGCTTGAGCTGACTGAGTGACGAGTAGCCGGTGCCGAAGTCGTCCATGGACAGGCGCACCCCGCGCGCGTGGAGTTGGTTCATGGTGGCCGCCGCCGTATGCGGATCGTCCACGGCGACACCTTCTGTCAACTCAAGCTCCAGCGCATCGGAGGGCAATTCCATTTCGGCGAGTATCTGGCTCACCATTTCAGGCAACTGGGGTTGGCGGAACTGGATGGCCGACAGGTTCACAGCCATGGAAAGGTCGGCAAAGCCTCTGTCGCGCCACGCCTTGAGCTGCTGCAGTGCGGTGCGAAGTACCCATTCCCCGATCGGGAGGATCTGCCCGCTGTCTTCGGCGATGGGGATGAATTCGGCCGGGGATATGGTCCCCAATTGGGGGTGGTGCCAGCGCAGCAGGGCTTCCACGCTGTGCACGCGTCCCGTCGTCAGGTCCATCTGGGGCTGGTAATGCATGCGCAACTGGTCGCGTTCCAAGGCGCGACGCAGGGCGTTTTCCAGTTGCAGTGCGCGCACGGACTGGGCCTGCATCTCGGGGGTGAAGAAGCGAAAGGTGTTGCGCCCGTCGAGCTTGGCTTGGTACATGGCCACATCGGCCGATTGGGTGAGGGTGTCGAAATCCTCACCATCACCCGGGAACAAGGCAATCCCCATCGAGGGTGCCATGGTGAGCTCATGGTGGTCGATCTGGTAGTACTGGCGCGATGCTTCTTGCAATTTTCCTGCCACGCGGGCGGCACCGTGGGCATTGGCGCCTGGCAGCAGCAGCACGAATTCGTCGCCGCCCAGACGGCACACCGTGTCCTTCTCCCGCACCACAGCACGCAGGCGCCTTGCAATCTCAACGAGCAGGGCGTCTCCGACCCGGTGCCCCAGTGAGTCATTCACATGCTTGAAATGGTCGAGATCCAGAAAGACGACGGCCAGGGGGGTGCCAGACTCCCTGGCCAGGCGGATGGCGTGCTCGGCGCGCTCTCCCAGCAGGGTGCGGTTGGGCAGGCCGGTGAGGGCGTCGTAGTGGGCGAGCCAGTAGATGCGCTCCTGGTCGGCCTTGCGGTCGCGGATCTCACTGTGCAGGCTGTCCACGGTTTCGCGCAGTTCGCGGGTGCGGTCCTGCACTTGCTGCTCCAGGCGTTCGTGTGCCAGGGCGAGGGCCGCCTGGGTCTGCTTGCGCTCGGTGATGTCCATGGTGATCCAGATCGACCCTTCGGAAGGATCGGCCGCATCAATGAGTTTGCTGCGCACTTCGCACACAACGGCTGTGCCGTCTTTGCGGCACATTTCGATTTCCCCTTCGAAAGACAGGCCCGCCGCCAGCACCGGATAGCACCGCCGGCCCACTTCTTCCCACTGGGCGTCGCTTGCATACCAGCGCCGCGAGGGGCTGGTGGCCAGTTCGCCTGGCCCATAGCCGAGCATTTGCTCGAAATGCCGGTTGCAGCGCGTGAGGTGGCGATCGCGCAGAAACACGATGCCGACCATGGCATGGTCGAATAGCGCCTGCTTCTCGCGCAGCGCCGCGCTCAGCTGTGCCTGGGCCTGTTTGTGGTCGTCGATGTCGTCAAGGATCCAGATGGAGCCTTCAGCCGTGTCTTGGGGGTTGATCAGTCGGCCTGTCAGATGGCCCCAGAACAGATCTCCGTTGCGGCGGCGCATCTGGCGCTCCACCCGGTAGGTCTGGCCCTGTGACATGGCCGGATAGGCGTCGCGGCCCAGTTCCCGAAATGCTTCACGATCGGGATAAAAAGATTCGCTGCCGAGCCCCGCCAGCTGCTCTGGAGCCTCGTAGCCAAAAATCTCAGCGTAGCGCTGGTTGCAGCGCACCACCACCCTTTGGCGCATGAACACGATGCCCGCACCCGCGCTGTCCAGAAGGGTTTGCTGTTCCCGCAGGGTACGTTGCAGAGGCGTGTCGGCCAAAAGTCCGGAAGGCTGCAGTGGTGGAAGGCTGTGCGGCAAGTACATGAAACCGGAAGGGGCCGGGGCAGGGCATCGAATTTGTACCAAAGTGTAGCAGTGCAGAGCGGCACGCCTCCAAGGCCGGACGGGGGCTTGGGGCTCATTACACCGCGGGCGCCGACGCAGTAGGTCTCCTCGCGCTGCGGGTGTCATGGATTCGAAATGCTGAAGACACGCCGACGTCACGTGCGCCTTTCACACTGCAGCACAAGAAAGCCGTGGCCGCCCTTGTGAAGCGGCTTCCAGACCAAGCCACTGCCCCGCTTCCAGGAGTCGCCATGACCGAGCTGTCCAACCATCTGCTGCCCTTGTCCATTTCGCCGCCTCCGCAAGAGACTGTGACCGGCGTCCCTGGCCCTGCGGGCGCGCTCGTGCAGGGCAATGTGCAGGTGGGCTGGGCGCGGCACCAGGACGAGGTGCGCCAGGCACAGCGCCTTCGTTTTGACGTCTTTGCCGCGGAGATGGGCGCCCGGTTGGCCACCACGATTCCGGGGCATGACGTCGATCTGTTTGACGACTATTGCGAACATCTTCTCGTGCGCGACGTGCCAAGCCAGCAGGTAATCGGCACCTACCGGGTGCTCACCCCTGCCCAGGCAAGGCGTGTAGGTGGCACCTACAGCGACAACGAGTTCGACCTGACCCGCCTGCGCAGCCTGCGCCCTCGCATGGTGGAGCTGGGCCGCAGCTGCGTGCACCCGGACCACCGCCACGGCGGCGTGATCCTTGCGCTGTGGGGCGCGCTGGCCGACTTCATGGTGCGCAACCAACTGGATACCATGATCGGTTGCGCCAGCATTCCGATGCTGCACAACGGGGTGGTGAGCGGTGATGCCGCAGCCAGCATATGGCAGCAACTGCGCCGGACCCACATGGCACCCATCGATTTCCACGTACGCCCGCGGTTGCCGCTGCCGGTGGAGCAACTTGATGGGTCGCTTTGTATCGAGCCGCCTGCATTGATCAAGGGCTACCTGCGCCTGGGTGCCCGCGTGCTGGGCGCTCCTGCATGGGACCCCGATTTCAACACGGCAGACCTTCCCATGCTGATGCGGATTGCCGATTTGCCCTCCCGTTATCGCAAGCACTTCCTGGGGGTGTGATGCGTGCGGCGTTCGACGCCCTGGGCTGGAGCGCTGGCTCCATGGTAGACGAAATGGCCAGCCATGCAGAGGACGCACCCGACTCGCAGCCCCATCGCTTTCGCGCCGTTTTCATTTCCGATCTGCACCTCGGAACGCCCGGTTGCCAGGCCGTCGCGCTGCTCGACTTTCTCAAGCAACATCCGAGCGAGATGCTTTACCTCGTCGGAGACATTGTGGACGGCTGGCAATTGCGCCGCCGGTGGTTCTGGCCTCAGGCGCACAACGACGTGGTGCAGAAATTGTTGCGCCGGGCTCGCAAGGGTTGTCGCGTGGTGTTTGTGCCGGGTAACCATGACGAATTTGCCCGCGCGTTCGCCGGCCATTCGTTTGGCGGTATCGAGGTGGTGAATGACGCGGTGCACTTGACGGCAGATGGCCGGCGGCTATGGGTGACGCACGGTGACTATTTTGACGGAGTCATCCAGTGCGCCAAGTGGCTGGCCTACGTGGGCGACAACCTGTATGAGTTCACCCTCAAACTCAACCGGTATCTCAACACGCTGCGTGCGCGCATGGGGTTGCCCTACTGGTCGTTGTCCGCATACCTCAAGGGCAAGGTCAAGAAAGCACTCAACTACGTGATGGATTTCGAGGTGGCCGTAGCGGCGGAGGCACGCCGGCGCGGGCACCAAGGCGTGGTCTGCGGCCATATTCATCGCGCGGAAATGCGGGAAATCGACGGCATCCTGTATTGCAATGATGGCGACTGGGTGGAAAGCCTCACCGCGCTGGTGGAACATACCGACGGTCGTCTCGAACTCCTGCAGTGGCCTGCTCGCCATGAAACAACGTCGCGGTCGCGCACTACGGAAATGGCAGCATGAAGATTGCTTTGGTGACGGATGCCTGGGAGCCGCAGGTCAACGGGGTGGTCACGACGCTCAGAGAGCTCGTGCAGCAACTGGAGCAGGGAGGCCATGAGGTGCACGTCATCCAGCCGAGCCAGTTCCGCACCCGCCCCTGTCCAGGGTATGCGGGCATTGACCTGGCCGTCCGCCCCGCCCGAATTCTGGCGCGTTTCCTTGATGCGCTGCAGCCCGATGCCATCCATCTGGCCACCGAAGGGCCCTTGGGGTGGGCCGCCCGTTCCTACTGTCTTCGCCGCAAGCTGGCATTCACTACAGCCTTCCATACGCGGTTTCCCGAAATACTGAACGCGGCCTTGAAAATCCCCCTGGCGTGGGGATACACGCTGTTCAGGCATTTCCATCGCCCATCGGCTGGCGTCATGGTTCCCACCCAGGGGGTATTGAAGATGCTTGAGCGTCGGGGATTCCGCAATTTGCGTCAGTGGACCCATGGCGTGGACACGCACGCTTTCCCATTCCATGGCGAAGCACTCGGCACGCCTTTGCTGGGTGCGTTGGCGCATCCCGTAAGCCTCTATGTGGGCCGCGTTTCGTACGAGAAGAACATTGAGTCCTTTTTGCAACTCAAGATGCCAGGTACCAAAATTGTGTGCGGGGTGGGACCGCTGGAACAGCGGCTCAAGGAGCGGTACCCGGAAGTGCGATGGATGGGGTTGCTTGATCGCGCTTCTTTGGCGGCACTGTATGCGGCGGCCGATGTTTTTGTCTTTCCGAGCCGTTCGGAGACCTTCGGTCTCGTCATGCTGGAAGCCATGTCATGCGGAACCCCTGTTGCGGCATACCCGGTGGATGGCCCCCTGGAGGTGCTGGGGGCGCTTGAAGTGCCCGGCGCCCGCGGTGGTGTTCTGGATACCGATTTGCACTCTGCCTGCCAGGCGGCGCTGGCCGTTCCACGCCATGAGGCCCGGCGCAGGGCACTGGATTTCACATGGTCGAAAGCGGCTACGCTGTTTGTGCAGCATCTGGTTCCTGCACGCCCTCAGGGCTGCGGGGCATTTGTGTCCGTCACACGAGGTGTCATATAAGGTGTCACATCATTGTCATTAAGACGTTAAATACTGAGATGGTCTTGTGCAACCTGTAATGGCGTCCATGTCTTCTCTGTCTTCCCCCGCTGCCGTGCAGTCACTTCGTGGTCATGCGCCCGCCACTGTGGCAGAGGTCGCGGCCATGCCGGCGCCGGAGCTTGCCACGGAAGCCGAGGCGCCTTTATCGCTCGCGCTGTTGGACCGTGACCACAGCATCCTGGCCTTCAATGAACGTGTCTTCGACTGGGCGGTGCGGGCGGATGTGCCACTGCTCGAACGCTTGCGCTATCTCTGCATAGTCTCGTCCAATCTCGATGAATTCTTCGAGGTGAGGGCGGCGCCGCACATCACCGCGGCCAAGAATGGTGAAACCAAAGGGATCTACACCGAAGCTTCCTTCGAAGGCCTGTCGGCCAAGGCACATGACCTGGTAGCGCGGCAGTACGCCCTGTATAACGAGGCGCTGGTGCCAGCCTTTGCCGCCCATGGCATTCGCATCGTTTCCCATGGTGACCGGGCGGAGGCGCAAAGGCGCTGGGTGCAGGATTACTTTGTGCGCGAAGTGCGGCCCCTGCTCATTCCGGTGGGGCTGGATCCGGCGCATCCCTTTCCCCAGGTTGCCAACAAGTCGCTCAATTTCATCGTGCGCTTGCGAGGGCGCGATGCCTTTGGCCGCGAGAATGAAATTGCCATCGTCAAGGTGCCGCGCGCGCTGCCAAGGTTGATCCGCATGCCGTCGAAGGTGGCTCCTAAAGAGTCACTGTTCGTGAGCCTTTCCAGTATCGTGCGCGCGCATCTTGCGGAGCTGTTTCCTGGGCGGGAGGTCACGGAGTTTTCGCAGTTTCGCGTTACGCGGCATTCGGATCTCGCACTCGACGAAGAGGACGTCCGCAACTTGAGAACCGCGCTGCGCCAGGGGCTGCAGCACCGCCACTACGGACAGGCGGTGCGCCTCGAGGTTTCTGCCGGCTGCTCCACCTTTCTTTCCGATTTTCTGCTCAAGCAGTTTGATCTGCCGTCCGCTGCCCTCTACCGCGTGCGCGGACCGGTGAATCTGGTGCGGTTGACCCAACTGGTGGATCTGGTCAATGACCCCGCATTGCTGTTTCCTCCCTGGCGCTCGGCGTGGCCGCGCCAGATCCAGCCCGGCGTTTCCATTCTTGAGCAATTGCGTCACCGCGACATCGTGATGCACCAGCCGTTCGAGAGTTTTGACGGCTTGCTGGCGTTTCTGCGTGAGGCAGTCAACGATCCGCAGGTTCTGGTCATCAAGCAGACCATTTACCGCATTGGTGCGGATTCGGAATTGATGGACCTGCTGACGGAGGCTGTGCGTCAGGGCAAGGAAGTGATGGCCGTGGTGGAGCTCAAGGCGCGCTTCGACGAAGAGGCCAACATCAATTGGGCCGAACGGCTCGAGGCCATTGGCGCACAGGTCGTCTACGGCGTGGTGGGGCTCAAGACACATGCCAAGATGCTGCTGGTCACCCGCAAGGAGGGGCGGCAGCTTCGACGCTATGGCCATCTTTCCACAGGCAACTACAACATGCGCACAGCGCGCTTGTATACCGATCTCAGTTACCTCACCGCCGATGAGGAAACCACTGCGGACATGGATGGGGTGTTCAGCCATCTTGCCAGCCAGAACCGCCCGCCCAAACTGCGCCGACTGTTGCTTGCACCTTTCCATCTGCATCGGCGCATGCTCGAGAAGATCGAGCAGGTGGGGTTGGCCGCCAGCCGGGGCGAGGATGGTCGCATTGTTGCCAAGATGAACGCGCTGACGGACGACGCACTGATCAGGGCGCTGATCCTGGCGGGGCAGCGTGGCGCGCGGATCGACCTGATCGTGCGGGGGGCGTGTATGTTGCCGGCCGGGCTGCAGGGGGTGGCGGACAACATCCGGGTGCGCTCGGTGATTGGGCGGTTCCTCGAGCACACCCGCGTGTTCTATTTCCGTGCGGGCCTTCAGGAAGACCTGTACCTTTCCAGTGCCGACTGGATGAACCGCAACATGATGCGGCGGGTGGAGGTGGCGTGGCCTGTCACCGACCCCGAATTGCGCCAGCAAATCGTGGACGAGTGCCTTGTCGCCTACCTGTACGATGACAAGGATGCGTGGACGCTCAACGCCGATGGCAGCTATGACCCCGCCCCCAACCCGGTGTCAGGAAAGGGCGCACAGAATGCGTTGATGGTGCGCTATGGCGCGCCAGCTTCAGGCTTGCGCCACGGTATGGGATTGGCATGATGGATTTGATCCTCTGGCGCCACGCAGAAGCAGAGGATGCGGCGGACGGAATGGACGATACCGCTCGCCCCCTCACGGCACGGGGCGAGAAGCAGGCGGCGCGCATGGCCGCCTGGCTGGACAGGCAGTTGCCCGAGGGCCTGCGGGTGCTGGCCAGCCCGGCGCGGCGGACCGAGCAGACTGCCAGCGCGTTGGGGCGCAAGTTCAAGATGCGTGCCGAGCTGCTGCCTGGCGGCACGGTGGAGGAACTGCTGGAACTGGCCCAATGGCCGCGTGCCCGCGGAACCGTGCTGATCGTCGGGCACCAGCCTCTGCTGGGGCAGACCATTGCGCAGCTACTCGGACTGCAGGCGCCCGAGTGCGCAGTACGCAAGGGCGCCGTCTGGTGGTTGCGCCAGCGCCAACGGCTGGACCAGAGCCAGACCGTGCTGATGACGGTGCAGTCTCCCGAATTTCTCTGAATCCGGCCAGTCGGCTCGTATGCCGTCAAAGGCTGAGCGGCTGGTGGGCGTATGACGCGCCCGACTTACTTGCGTGGTGCCTTGGCGGGCTTCGCTGCCGGCGTTTCTGCCTTGGGGCGTCCCGTCTTGATGGACGGCACTGCCTGAAGTGCGTTGCGCAAGGCGCCGTCCGACAGGCTCGCCAACAGCTTCAGCCCGGCGCGCAGCAACTCGCTTTTCTTGGCGGGCTGCGACAGCGATACGGCGCGCTGCTTCAGCGTCTCAATGACGGCATATTCGTCCTTGGGAATGGTGAAGCTGTCACGCACCAGCTTGGGTTTTTTGGCGCGGGCATCCTTGGGCAGCGCTGCAGCCGGGGTGCCTGGGGCTTTGGCCGGCTTGGTCCGGGCAGATTTGGCTTCAGCTTTAGGTGCCGCCGGGGCGTTGGACATTGTTGTCTTCCTTGCCCGTGGCGCTGCGGCTTTGGTGGCTGCCTTCGGCTCCGACGGGGCCGCAGAGATGATTTGCGCAGAGGTGGTCATGTGGATGAGTGATTAAACGATATAAACAGTTTATACCGTTTATTTCATTTCGTCATCCTACGTTGAGCTCGAGTTCCCACGGGGTTTTTTGCCATGCGGCCACTTCCTCGCGCAGCAAATAGGCGGACTGTGGGTAACTGGCGGCCCAGCCGGTGCGGGTGCTGACGGTGAACCGTGCACCGGTTGAGCGCAGGGTCAAGCCTTCCACGTCGGGATCGCGCCGAGCGTGGCACAGCGCCACCGCCATCCGCAGGCTGAGCAACTGCAGCGAAAAAACAGGCTCATTGATCAGCGCTGTCTCCAGTTTGCGCACCTTGCCCCGCTGCCCTAGCACCAGGGCGCCCAGCCGATGAAGTTCGGACACGGCGAAGCCCGCCGCGTCCGTGTGCTCCAGGATGTATGCGCCGTGGCGGTGATAGTCGCTGTGAGAGATGATGCCGCCCACCTCATGGAGGCGCGCCGCCCACTCCAGCTTGCGTGCGGCGCGTTCGCTGCCGCGTGGCGCGGCCTGCAGGTACAGCGCTGCAGCAACGCGGGCTACCCGCTCGGCCTGGGCTGCGTCGACTGAGAAACGCTGCATGAGTCCGTTGACGGTGGTGGTTCGAAGGTCGGTTTCCGGCTGTTCGCGGTCCAGCAGATCGTAGAGCGCGCCTTGGCGCAGGGCACCCTGCGCCACGTGCATTTGCCGTATTTCGAGCAGGTCGAAAACGGCTCGCAGCACGCTGATGCCTCCACCAATCACGGCCCGGCGGTCTTCCTTGAGGCCTTCGAGGCGTACACGGTCGGCATGCTGCGAGCGCAGCAGTCGTTCCTGAAGCCAGTCGAGCCCCTCTGCGGTGATGACCCCAGCGGGGCCGCCGGCCGCAGCGAGCACGTCACCCACCGCTCCGGCCGTCCCCGAGGATCCATAGGCGATATCCCATGTTTCGGGCCGGAAGGTTCCGATCGCCTCGTCGAGCACCGCCTTGGCCGCGATTTCAGCCGCCCCAAACGCCTGGGGGGTGAACTGACCGGCGGCGAAGTAGCGGGTGGACCACGCCACGCTGCCCACCCGGAACGATGCGACGGCACGCGGTGTGAACTGCTGGCCCAGGATGAATTCCGTGGAGCGACCGCCGATGTCTACCACGAGGCGGCGCTCGTCTGACTGTGGCAGCAGGCGGGCCACGCCCTGGTAGATCAGGCGGGCTTCTTCCGGTCCGGACACCACGTCGATGGGATAGCCCAAGATTTCGCCGCCGCGCGCCAGAAAAACATCGCGGTTGCGTGCCTCGCGCAGGGTCTGGGTCGCCACGGCCCGCACCTGGGCGCGCTTGAAGCCCGCCAGCCTCTCGCCGAAGCGCGCGAGGCAGTCCCAGCCGCGCTGCATGGCTTCGGGTGTGAGGTTGAATTCTTCGTCGAGGCCGTTGCCCAGGCGGACGGTTTCCTTGAGATACTCCATTCGCTGGATGTGGCCGTGCTCGAAACGGCCGATTTCAAGGCGAAAGCTGTTCGATCCCAGATCGACAGCTGCGAGCAGTGTTCCGTTGTGCATGTTTTTGCGCGTGGTGCGCTTGATCTCTGGCGGGCAGCATAGCACCCGTGTCGCGGCCAGTGCCTGTCAGCCAACAATGCGTCCGTCGGGCGTCAACATGCTCTGGGTCACGTAGGCGTTGGTCCGCCTTTTGCCTTGGTAAGCCACCGAAAATCCGCCTACATTCACGTCCGTGCGCCGCTGCAGGGTGGACAGAACACTGACGCGCGTCACCGGCCCTGAAATAGCGCCCAGCACTTCCGCGGTATAGCGCGCGGCGATGAAACCGGCCAAGCCTTGGGGGGAGGCTGGCTCGTCGTACAGGCGGGCCAGTGTTTCGCGGTAGGCCCGCACTATGGGGGCGCTCGATGTGACCAGCGGAACTGCCTGGGTGGCAATGATGGATGTGCCCTTGGCCGTTCCACCCATCTGGGCCAGTACCTGCAGGTTCACGTCTGCCAGCGCCACCACGTAGCATTGGCGGCCCGCTGGGGTTACCAACTTGCTGGCGAAGTCGTGCAGCTCCGGCGTTCCACCCAGGAACAGCAGGATCGTCTGGGCTGGATTGGACAGCTGCTTCGCGGCAGCGCCTCCAGAGCCGGGCAGTGGCAATATCTGGGTTTGCAGGCCCATGCCTTGCGCCGCCTGCGCCACGTAACCCTGGGACTGCTGTTTGATCTGTGCGGTGGCGAAGATCACTCCGATCTGCTGGACGCCCATCGACGCCAGGGTTTTCACGGCATGGGTGATCTGGACTTGATGATCAGGGAAGACCTCGAAAACCGTTTCTGCTTCGCTTTCGCTGACTGCGTTGTGCAGCCAGGGGGCTATGAGGGGGAGCGGGGGCGAGGCACCTCCGGAAGACTGCAGGGCCACAAGCCCTGCGGCCGCGGCGTTGCCAACGCAGCCAGACAGCGCGACGCATCCGGGTTGCCGCTGGGCGGCCTGCCACGCAGCTTGCAAGTTCGCCGACGTGCCGTCGGTTTCCAGCGTGATGTGCTGCACAGAGCGCCCGCGTATGCCGCCGCGCGCATTCAGGTCCTGCCATGCGGCCCGTGAGCCCACCAGAAAGTCGCGGCTGACGTCCTGCTGGCCCGGCGACATGTCTGCTATCTGGGCTACCGCCAGTGTTCGCTGGCTGTCCGGGGCTGCGGGGCTTTGGGCCGCAGCTTCGGACGCCGCCACCGCGCATGCGGCCGCTGTCCACTGGGCCCACTGGCGGCGATTCAGGGGACTCGCCGGGCGATCAAGAAAGTGCATGGCAGCCGATGTTCAGTCGCTTATTTCTTGGGGGGCATCAGCACCCGGTCCACTACGTGGACCACCCCGTTCGAGGCCGCCACATCGGCTTGTTCCACCAGCGCGTCCTCGACGGTAATGAAGTTGCCGGCGCGTGCCAGAGCAACGGATGCGCCCTGCAGGGTTTTGGCGTTGCCGGGCTTGACATCCGCGGAAGCCATGCGTGCGGTCACGATGTGGTAACTGAGCACAGACTTCAGCAGGGCCTTGTCGGCCTTCAGCGCGGCCATGGTTTTGGCGGGAACTGCCTTGAAAGCTGCATCCGAGGGCGCGAACACGGTGTAGGGGCCTGAACCCTTCAGCGTTTCTGCCAAGCCCGCTTCCGCGAGCAGCGCGTTGAAGCTGTGCAGCTCAGGTGTTTGGGCGACCGCATCGGCGACCGACTGGGGGGCGCGATGCGCGCAGGCGCCAAGGGCGCTCACTGCCACCAGGGCAAATACAGATTGAAGTGCAATACGACGAAACATGAATGCTCCTGGAAGTGGAATACCCGACGCGATGTCGGTCGCAGGAGACTATCCAGGGGACGTGACAAATACGTGACGGTTTGATCCAATGGCCTGGCTGGTGAGGGTTGGCAGGAAATGTGACAGCCGCGAGAGGCTGTCACAACAATGTCATATGTCGATCCTAGAGTTGCCTCATCCCAACTCTCTCAACCCCAAAGGTATCTTCATGAAACTGTCCGTGATTCGAGTTCTGGTGGCTGGTGTCGTTTCGGCGGGCGCTTTTTCTAGCGCTATGGCCCAGCAAGAGGCCACGGGTGCGGGCGCCAGCTTCCCCGCGCCCCTGTACTCCAAGTGGGCTTCCGATTACAACAAGGCCACTGGCGTGAAGATCAACTACCAGTCGGTTGGTTCCGGCGCGGGCCTGCGTCAGATTGAAGCCAAGACGGTCGATTTTGGCGCTTCGGACGCTCCGCTCAAGGACGAAGAGTTGGCCAAGAAGGGCTTGGTCCAGTTTCCGACCGTGATCGGCGGCATCGTTCCTGTGGTCAACATCAAGGGCATCGCCCCCGGCCAGTTGAAGCTGAGCGGCCAGGTTCTGGGTGACATCTATCTGGGCAAGATCTCCAAGTGGAGCGATCCCGCCATCAAGGCGCTGAATCCTTCCCTGGCGCTGCCGGACGAGGCCATTGCGCCCGTTCGCCGTGCCGATGGCTCGGGCACCAGCTTTGGCTTCACGAACTACCTCTCGAAGGTGAACGCCGAGTGGAAGAGCAAGGTGGGCGAAGGCACGGCCGTCAACTGGCCCACGGGCGCGGGCGGCAAGGGCAATGAAGGCGTGGCCGCTTTCGTGGGTCGCCTGCCCAATTCCATCGGCTATGTGGAATATGCCTACGTCAAGCAGAACAAGCTGACCTACGCGCTGCTGCAAAACTCGGCTGGCAATTTCGTTTCGCCCGACGATTCGACCTTCAAGGCCGCTGCTGCCGGTGCCGATTGGTCCAAGAGCTTCTACCAGATCCTCACGAACCAACCCGGCAAGGATGCATGGCCCATCACCTCTGCCACGTTCATTCTGTTCCAGAAAAACCAGGACAAGCCTGTTCAGGCCGCCACGGCGCTGAAGTTCTTTGAGTGGGCCTACAAGTCTGGCGACAAGACGGCGTCCGACCTGGACTACGTGCCCATGCCCGACAGCGTCAAGAATGTCATCCTGAAGTCTTGGGGTGACATCAAGGACACCTCGGGCAAGGCAATTTCGCTCAAGTAACGTCCCTGGGCCGGCGCTCGCGCCGGCCTATCGATTTCACTTTTCAAGGTACCAACGTGTCCACTACGATGCCGGTCCGCCAGAACCCGCCTTCCAAGGCGGCTTCCGGCACCCAACGGACCACCCCCCCGTCCCGCCGCCCGCTGATTTCGGGCATGTTGGCAGATCGCATCTTTGCTGGGCTGGCCCGTGGTGCTGCAGTGCTCACGCTGCTGCTGCTGGTAGGCATTCTCATGTCGCTGGTGGTGGGAGCCTGGCCGTCCATTGCCCAGTATGGCCTGGGCTTTCTCACCCGTAGCGTCTGGGACCCCGTGCAGAATGAGTACGGCGGCCTGGTCATGATCTACGGCACCCTGGCTACCTCATTCATTGCGCTGTTGATTGCGGTGCCTGTGAGTTTCGGGATCGCCCTCTTTCTCACCGAACTGTCCCCAGCCTGGCTCAAGCGCCCGCTCGGCACCGCGGTGGAATTGCTCGCGGCGGTTCCCTCGATTGTTTACGGGATGTGGGGGCTGATGGTTTTTGGTCCCATCCTTGCACGTTTTGTACAGCAGCCTCTGCAATCGCTGCTGGCCGGTGTCCCCTACCTGGGGTCGCTGGTGTCAGGCCCGCCGGTGGGCATCGGCATACTTTCCGCCGGCATCATTCTCGCCATCATGATCATTCCGTTCATCGCTGCCGTGATGCGTGACGTGTTCGAGGTCACCCCGCCGCTCCTGAAGGAGTCCGCCTACGGGCTGGGCGCCACCACCTGGGAAGTGGTGTGGAAGGTGGTTCTGCCCTATACCAAGACGGGGGTGCTTGGGGGCATCATGCTGGGGCTGGGCCGCGCTCTGGGAGAAACCATGGCGGTGACTTTCGTCATCGGCAACATGAACCAGCTCAACTCCCTTTCGGTCTTCGAAGCGGCCAACAGCATCACATCGGCACTCGCCAATGAGTTCGCTGAAGCCGGCGAAGGCCTTCACCAAGCGTCACTCATCTATTTGGGACTGGTGCTTTTCTTCATCACGTTCGTGGTACTGGCCCTGTCCAAGGTTTTGCTGTCACGCCTTCAGAAGAATGAGGGAGCGCGTACATGACCACGTCTCAGCAACTCATTTCTGCCGCCGATCTTGCGCAGGTGCGTCAGGCGCGCTACAACAGCCGCAAGCGCGTCAACCGCATTGCTCTCACCCTGTCGCTGGCGGCCATGCTGTTCGGCGTGTTCTGGCTGGTATGGATCCTGTGGGAAACCGTGCGCCTCGGTCTGGGTGGGTTGAGCCTGGCGCTGTTCACCGAAATGACGCCTCCACCCAACGAGGCGGGTGGCATCTCCAATGCCATCTATGGTTCGCTGGTAATGGTGTTGCTTGCCACGTTCGTGGGAACGCCCATCGGCATCCTGGCCGGCATCTACCTCGCCGAATACGACACCCGTGGCTGGCTGGCCTCCACGACGCGCTTCGTTAACGACATTCTGCTGTCGGCACCCAGCATCGTGATTGGCCTTTTCGTATACGCCGTCGTGGTGGCCCGCTTCAAAAGCTTTTCGGCCTACGCCGGGATTCTCGCGCTGGCGCTGATTGTGATACCCGTGGTGATCCGCACGACCGAGAACATGCTGATCCTCGTACCCGCCAGCCTGCGTGAAGCCGCCTATGCGCTCGGCACGCCCAAATGGAAGGTGATCACCATGATCACCCTGCGTGCTGCGCGGGCAGGCGTGATCACGGGGGTACTGCTGGCGGTGGCCCGTATTGCGGGCGAGACAGCGCCGTTGTTGTTCACCGCCCTCAACAATCAGTTCTGGAACTCGGATCTGTCCAAGCCCATGGCGAGCTTGCCCGTCACGATCTTCAAGTTTGCCATGAGCCCTTATGAAAACTGGCAACAGCTGGCCTGGGCTGGCGTGTTCCTGATCACCGTGGCGGTTCTCGGACTCAACATCCTCGCCCGGGTCGTGACCCGGCAGAAATAAGAAAGAAGGACTTTCATGCCCTCCAACATCAAGAATACGCCTCCCGGGCCCTCCAAGATCACGGTCCGTGACCTGAATTTCTATTACGGCAAGTTCCACGCCCTCAAGGGCATCAATCTCGACATCCCCGAGAACAAGGTGACGGCCTTCATCGGCCCCTCGGGCTGTGGAAAGTCCACCCTACTGCGCACCTTCAACCGCATGTTCGAGCTTTATCCCGAGCAGCGCGCCGAAGGCCAGATCGTGCTGGATGGCGAGAACCTGCTCACCACCAAACAGGACGTGGCCCTGGTGCGCGCCAAGGTGGGCATGGTGTTCCAGAAGCCCACGCCGTTCCCCATGTCCATCTACGACAACATCGCGTTTGGTGTGAAGCTGTTCGAGAGCCTCAGCGCCACCGACATGGACGATCGCGTGGAGTGGGCGCTGCGCAAGGCGGCCCTGTGGACCGAGGTCAAGGACAAGCTCAATCAGAGTGGATCCAGTCTGTCGGGCGGGCAGCAGCAGCGCCTGTGCATTGCGCGCGGCATTGCCATCAAGCCCGAGGTTCTTCTGCTGGACGAGCCCTGCTCGGCACTCGACCCCATCTCGACCGCCAAGGTCGAGGAGCTGATTGCCGAGTTGAAGGACGACTACACCGTGGTCATCGTCACGCACAACATGCAGCAGGCCGCGCGCTGCAGCGACTACACCGCCTACATGTACCTGGGTGATCTGGTGGAGTTCGGGGAGACGGAACAGATGTTCTTCAAGCCCCAGCGCAAGGAAACCGAAGACTACATTACCGGCCGTTTCGGCTGAGGAGACATCTGATGGCAGACAAACACCTTTCATCGCAATTCGACAGTGAACTCAACGGTGTCTCCACCCGTGTCATGGAGCTGGGCGGCCTCGTCGAGTCGCAAATCCGCCAGGCCATCTACGCCTTGTCGCAGTTCAGCCTGGAAGCCGTCGAGCAGGTTGCCGTGATGGAGCAGCGCGTGAACGCCATGGAAGTCGAGATCGACCATGAGCTCGCCTCCATCATCGGCCGGCGCCAACCCACGGCCCGCGACCTGCGCTTGTTGCTGGCCATTTCCAAGGCGACAGCCAATCTGGAACGCATGGGAGATGAGGCCAACAAGATGGCTCGCATG
The DNA here is from genome assembly GCF_000175235.1 of Acidovorax delafieldii 2AN. Lineage (GTDB taxonomy): Bacteria > Pseudomonadota > Gammaproteobacteria > Burkholderiales > Burkholderiaceae_C > Acidovorax > Acidovorax delafieldii_B. Next base: position 28,770 of record NZ_ACQT01000023.1, read on the forward strand.
GTGAAGTCGATCATCGAGAGCGGTGCTGCGCGCTCGTTGCCGTCGAGCGACCTGCGCGTGGCGGCCGACTTGGCGTCGGGCCTGCTGCGCAAGGCGCTGGATGCCTTTGCACGCCTGGACACCAAAGCTGCGCTGGCCATCCTCAAGGAGGACGACCTCATCGACAAGGAGTTCGACGGCTTCGTGCGCAAGCTCATCACCTACATGATGGAAGACCCCCGCACCATCTCCTCCAGCCTGGACCTGCTGTTCCTGGCCAAGGCGATCGAGCGCATCGGCGACCATTCCAAGAATGTTGCTGAACTCATCATCTACCTCGTCAAGGGCAAGGACGTGCGGCACACGACACTTGATGAAATCGAATCCACCGTGCTGCTGTGACCGATTGGCGTTGAAATGAAGAAACTTCCCCGCGTCCTGATTGTGGAAGACGAGCCAGCGATTGCCGAGCTGATTGCGGTGAACCTGCGCCACAACGGTTTCCAGCCCATCTGGTCGGAAGATGGCGAATCGGCCCAGCGCGAGCTCGACGCCGTGTTGCCGGATGTCATTCTGCTGGACTGGATGCTCCCTGGGCAGAGCGGCCTGATGCTGGCCCGCAAGTGGCGTGCAGACGCCCGCACCAAGCCGATTCCCATCCTGATGCTGACGGCCCGGGGCGACGAGCCCGACAAGGTGGCCGGGCTGGATGCCGGCGCCGATGACTACATCACGAAGCCGTTTTCCACGCAGGAGTTGCTGGCACGCATCCGGGCCGTGCTGCGCCGGCGCGCGCCCGAGCAGGTGAGCGACAGCGTCACCATCGGCGAGCTGGTGCTGGATGCGGCAACCTACCGCGTCACCTTCCAGGGGCAGCCGCTGAAGGTGGGACCGACCGAGTTCAAGCTGCTGCATTTCTTCATGAAGCACTCTGAACGTGTGCACAGCCGCTCGCAGTTGCTCGACAAGGTGTGGGGCGATCACGTGTTCATTGAAGAGCGCACCGTGGACGTGCACGTCAAACGCCTGCGCGAGGCCCTGGGTGCCGCCGGCGCGATGGTCGAAACCGTGCGTGGCGCGGGTTACCGGCTCACGGCGCAGCCGCAGGCCCTTCTTCGCGCCTGACCCTTTCCCATTGCGGCCTGGCCGGGGCCCCGCAGTTTCTCGAAGAAAGTTGTGTAGTGCGCATGCTTTGGCGTTTTGGGTATTTTTTGGCCTGGCAGTTGGCCGGGGGGGCGCTCGGTTGGTGGCAGGGTGACCACTGGGGCGCCCTGGTCGGTGCCGGTTTGGCCGCCTGGCTGTGGTTTGCCGGCGACCTGTGGCGTGGCTCGCGCGTGCTGCTGTGGTTGCGTTCGGGTGATCTTTCGGCGGCGCCTTCGATCCGGGGCATGTGGGGCGAGGCCGCGGACCGCGCGCGGCGCCTGCTGCGCCAGAGCCAGATGCAGATCCAGGACAGTGACGGGCGCCTGCAGGAGATTCTGGCCGCGCTCCAGGCCACACCGAACGGGGTTGTGCTGCTGGACGGGCAGGGGCACATCGAGTGGTGCAACCAGATCGCAGCCAGCCAGTTCGGCTTTGATGCGCAGCGGGACGTCATGCAGTCCATCGGCAACCTGGTGCGCGACCCCGACTTCAGCGCTTACTACGCTGCCCAGGATTTCACCCACGACGTGGTGCTGCAGGGGCGTGACAGCACGCCCTCGCGACCGGTGCGCATCTCGGTGCATTTGCACCCCTATGGCAACGGGCGCACGTTGCTGCTGTCCCGCGATGTCACGGCACTTGAGCAGGCCGACGCCATGCGCCGCGATTTCGTGGCCAATGTCTCGCATGAGATCCGTACGCCGCTGACCGTGCTCACCGGTTTTGTCGAGACGCTGCAGACGCTGCCGCTCGATGCCGACGAGCGTTCGCGCTACCTTGCCATGATGGCCCAGCAGGCCGCGCGCATGCAGAGCGTGGTGCAAGACCTGCTGACGCTTTCGCGCCTGGAGGGCAGCCCTTTGCCGGGCATGTCCGAATGGACGCCCGTGCTGGCGCTGATGCATCGGTGCGAAGAGGAGGGGCGGGCGCTGTCGGCCCTGCTCACGCAAAACCAGCAGCGGCACCACGTGCTGCAGTTTCCTTCAGTGCAGGAGTTGCGCGCTGAAGGCGACATCGCCGGGGTGCCGTCCGAGTTGCAAAGCGTGTTGTCCAACCTCATCAGCAATGCCGTGCGGTACACGCCCGCCAGCGGGACGATCACGGTGCAATGGCGCCGGGCGGCCGACGGCAGCGCCACATTTTCCGTGAGCGACACCGGCCCGGGCATTGCACCCGAGCACCTTCCGCGTCTTACCGAGCGGTTCTACCGTGTCGACCGCAGCCGATCGCGCGAGACGGGTGGCACGGGCCTGGGGCTGGCCATCGTGAAACATGTGGTGCAGCGTCACGGCGCCGTGCTCGACATCTCCAGCGTACCGGGCAAGGGGTCGGTCTTTTCAGTCACGTTCCCGGCGAACCGGCTTCGTTGCCCCGCGCTGCCGGACGGATCGCCGCCCGCAGCATCAGTACAAACAGCACTGCCGTGACAGCCAGCGCGAGAGCGCTGGCCGCCCAGAAGGGCACCGGCGATGCCATTGGCCCCCAGCCGGCCAGGCCCCGGTAGGCCAGCACATAACCTCCGCCGAGTCCCGCACCCCAGAGCAGCAAGCAATAGGCCGCCAGCGGTGCGATGGTGATCCGGTAGCTGCGCAGCACGAACACGCACAGGGTCTGCAGCGCGTCTGCTGCATGGTAGGCCGCCACCCACAGCAGCAACCCGCCGGTAATCCCGACCACGGCTGCGCTGCTCGAGTACAGGGCTGCCAGCGGCTCTTTTACTATGATTAAGATAGCTGCCAGCGAAATGCCCATAAGCGCTGCAAGCCTGAAACCCGTAAAAATCACCCCACGGGCCGCGACGGCGTTGCCGGCGCCGAGCCAGTAACTCACCCGCGCGCTGGTTGCAATCGCCAGCGACAGCGGCACCATGTACAGCACCGCTGCAACGTTGGCCGCAATCTGGTGGGCTGCGGTGGCCACGGTGCCCTGGCGGGCGATGAACAGGGCCATCAGGGTGAACGAGGTCACTTCCACCAGGATGGCCAGGCCCGCTGGCACGCCCAGCCGGGCGAAACCCAGGATGGTGGGCCAGTGGGGCGGCTCCATGCGCTGCCAGATGCGCAGCGACACGTAGATGTCCTGCGTGCGCAGCAGCCACAGGGCCACGCCCAGCATGCTGACATTGACCGCCAGCGTGGCCCACGCGCAGCCCACCGCACCTTGCGCCGGCAGGCCCGCGCCACCGAAGGTGAACCAGATGGACAGCGGCAGCTTGATGAACAGCGCGCCCACCTGCAACCAGGTCACCAGCTGCGGGCGACCGAGGGCCTGGTTGAGCGTGCTGTACAGGCGAAAGAGCAGGGCGGGTGGCAGGGCGAGCGCCAGCACCGCCAGATATTGCCCAACCTCGCCGCGCAATGTGGGCGGCACCTGGGTCCAGCGCAGCAGCGGGCCAGGCGACAGCAGCACGAACGTGCCGATGATCGATGCCACGGCACACAGATAGAGCGCCTGGCGCAGCGAGGCGCCGGTGGCCTGCGGATTGCGCGCGCCGCGCTGCTCCGCCCACACCGGCAAAAGCGCCTGGAAGATGCCCATCAGCGCGACATAGACGCTGATGAAAATGGCCGAACCCACCGATAGCGCCGCGAGCGATGCTTCGCTGTAGCGCCCCGCCACGACGGTGTCCGTCACACCGAAAGCCATCACGGCCAATTGCCCCGCCAGAACGGCCAGGGCGTGGCGGCAAACGGTGGAGAACTCCGACATCAGTCGGGCGCGGCCGTTCTCCGGAACAGCAAGATGAATTCGTTCTTGTCGGTCGGGCGGCCAATGGCCGCCTCCTGCGTCCAGTGCTCGGGGTTGACCAGGTCTGCGGGCGCGGGCCATGCCTCGCTGTCGGTGACCAGCCACGGGCATTCCTGCGCCTGACGGGCCGGCAGCAGGCGTAGTTGGGCATGGTATTGCAGCGCGGCCACCTGGGGCCGGCTCAGTCCGTACATCTGGATGCAGCCTGGCTCGGGGCCAAGCGCCGTCACCAGCTTGCGTGCCTGGGGTGCGTAGCTGCGGGCATAGTCCAGCAGCGGAAGCCAAAGGGTGGTGAGCAGCAGCCAGCCCAGCGCCGCACCGCTGGCAGGCAGCACCAGGCTCTTCCAGATGGCCGCACGGTTGCGCGCCGCGCGCCACCACACCAGTCGGCACCAGGCGATGGAGGCCGCCAGCGCCACGACCAGTGCAAGCCACGAGAATTCAGGCGTGAAGCCCGGCGCCAGCTTGGCCACGTTGGCTGCCGGCTGTGCCGGCACACCCGTCTGCATGGCAAACCAGACGACCCAGATGGCCAGGGCCGAGGCGCTGAAGAACAGCAAGGTGAACCAGTCGATGAGCGCGGCCATGCTGCGGCGGAACGTGGGCAGTGCAAAGGCCGCCAGCGCGGCCATGGCGGGCAGGCCTACCAGCAGGGCGCGGTCGGCTGGCTGGGTGGTGAAGGTGGCCCCCACCGAAACGAGCGAGAACCACAGCGGCAACCACAGGTGGCGGTGTAGTTGCCGGTTGACCAACTGCTTGCGCCAACGCCACAGCGTCCACGCGGCCAGGGGCCAGGCGGGCCAGCCAAACCACAGCAGAAGCCGCGTGAGGCTGCGAAATTCCTTGGCCTCGGTGGCCGCACCGACCACGCGCCAGTGCCACAGGTCCAGTTGCCACGCCAGGATGGCGGCCAGCGCCGTGACGACGGCCAGCGCCACGGCCCAGCGCATGCG
>NZ_ACQT01000022.1 GCF_000175235.1 Acidovorax delafieldii 2AN
CGCGCCGAACCGGCCGCACTCGCGCTTCAGCCGCCCGTGACGATGCTCACGCCGCCATCCACCGCCAGCCACTGGCCGGTGATGTGCTTGCCCGCATCCGATGCATACAGCGCGCACAGGCCCTTGAGGTCTTCGTCGTCACCCAGACGGCCCAGCGGAGCGTGGGCGGCCAGCGCCTCTTCGCCCATGGCCTTGAGGGTGCCCACCGTCATCTTGCTGGGGAAGAAGCCCGGGCAGATGGCATTGACGCGGATGTTGTACTTGCCCCATTCGGCCGCCAGGGCGCGCGTGAAGTTGATGACGGCACCCTTCGATGTGTTGTACGCAATGGTGTTCATGCCGCTGGGATTGCCGCCCAGGCCCGCGATGGAAGCCACGTTGATGATGCTGCCGGCGCGGCGCGCGATCATGCTGTGCTTGGCAATGTGCTGGCTGAGGATGAAATAGCCGCGCACATTGAGGTTCATGACCTTGTCCCAGGCCTCGACCGGGTGGTCTTCCGCCGGCGCGCCCCAGGCGGCCCCTGCGTTGTTGACCAGGATGTCCACGTTGCCCATGCGCTCCAGCGTTTCATCGGCCAGGCGGCGGATGTCGGCCTCGTTGGCGCAGTCAGCGGCGATCCAGCGCGCATCGATGCCTGCGGCCTGCAAGTCGGCGACGGCCTCTTCCAGATCGCTCGCCTTGCGCGAGCTGAGCATGATGCGCGCGCCGGCCTCGCCCAACGCATGCGCCAATTGCAGGCCCAGGCCGCGCGAGCCGCCGGTGACAAGCGCGGTTCTGCCCTTGAGATCGAACAGTTGCTGGATGGTACGGGTCATGGTGTGGTCTCCTGGTTGTGGGGGTGCCCCGGCACGCCGCAGGGGCACCAGAGCATTGCGGCTGATTGTGCGTTGCGCTCACCCGGCGCACTGTCTCCAGAGCGATTGCCCCGGCCCGTGGCGTGCCGCCGGCGCGGCGCGAGCGGGTGCCTGCGCCTGAGGCATGAGCCCAGCGGCCCATGGGCACACGTGGGCGCAGGCCCTGGGCTCAGAAAGCGTCTTCGGCCATGGCGGCGCAGGTGGCGTCGCGCGTGGCCACCACGCCCAGCCAGGCGCCGATCTTGGGCAGTTCGTAACGGAAGAAATAGCGTGCAGCGCTCAACCGACCTGCGTTTGCCGCTATTGAAAGAGAAGCATCCCGCGCCAGCACGCTGTGGGCCACATCCAGCCACATCCAGGCCAGCACCATGTGGCCAAAGGCCTGCATGTAGGGCACGGCGTTGGCCAGCGCCTCGTTGGCGTTGCCCGTGGACCAGGCGGCCTGGGTGGCCGCAGTCACGTCGTGCAGGGCCTGGGCCAACTGGTCGGCGTAGGCGCTCAGTTCGGGGCGCTGGCGCGCGAGCGCAATGGTCGCGCCGATGGTGCTGGCCAGCAGCTTCAGCCCCGCCCCGCCCTGCATGACGACCTTGCGGCCCAGCAGGTCGGCGGCCTGGATGCCGTGCGTGCCTTCGTGGATCATGTTCAGGCGGTTGTCGCGCCAGTACTGCTCTACCGGGAAGTCGCGCGTGTAGCCATAGCCGCCGTGGATCTGGATGGCCAGCGAATTGGCCTCCAGGCAGAACTCGCTGGGCCAGCTCTTGGCGATGGGCGTGAGCACCTCCAGCAGCAGCCTGGCCTGCGCCGCAGCCTCGGCATTGCCCGTGCGGCCTTCGTCGACCAGCCGCGCGCAATACAGGTTGAGCGCCAGCGCACCCTCGCCATAGCTCTTTTGCGCCAGCAGCATTCGCTTGACATCGGCATGCTCGATCAGGCGCACCTGGGGCGCGCTCGCGTCCTTGCCTGCCTCACCAATGGGGCGGCCCTGCAGGCGCGTCTTGGCGTAGTCCAGGCTGGCGTAGTAGCCCGCCAGGCCGAGCATGGTGGCTGCCATGCCGATGGAGATGCGCGCCTCGTTCATCATGTGGAACATGCACTTGAGGCCTTCGCCCGGCTTGCCCACCAGGTAGCCGATGGCTCCCGCCCCATGGCCGTCCAGGCCGCCGCCCTGCTCTGCGCGCACCGGGTACTTGCCCTCGCCAAAATTCAGCAGCGTGTTGGTGGTACCGCGCCAGCCCAGCTTGTGGTTCAGGCCGGCCAGGGCCACGTCGTTGCGCTCGCCGGTCAGGTTGCCTTTGATATCCACCAGCTTCTTGGGCACGATGAACAGCGAGATACCCTTCACGCCCGGCACCAGCTTGCCGTCGGGCCCGGGAATCTTGGCCAACACCAGGTGCACGATGTTCTCGGTCAGCTCATGGTCGCCCGAGCTGATCCACATCTTGTTGCCGCGCAGCCGGTAGCGCGGGCCCAGCGCATCCTGGTCCCAGGGCACCATGCCATCGGCGGCTGCCGCGGATTCCACATCCGGTACAGCGCGCGTGGCAATGTCCGACAGCGATGAGCCCGCCTGCGGCTCCGACAGGCACATGGTGCCCGCCCAGCGGCCGTTGAATTCGTTGGCGGCAAACACCTGCTGCTGCATGGGCGTACCGTGCACCAGGATGGCATTGGCATTGCCCGTCGTCAGCAGGTTGGAGCCGATGCTGATCGATGCGCAGCCAAAGAAGCTACCCGCCGCCGACTCCACCACATAGGGCAGTTGCATGCCGCCCAGTTCGTAGTCCTGCGCCGCACTGAGCATGCCGCTGTCGGCGAAGGCCTGGCGCGCGTCGTAGGTGCACTGCGGAAGGATGACCTTCTCACCGTCGAAATGCGGCTCCTGCACGTCCACTGTGCGGTTGAAGGGCGCGTACTTCTCGCGCGCGATGCGCTCGCAGGTGTCGAGCACGGCGTCAAACGTCTCGCGCGAATGGTCGGTGAAGCGCTCGCGCGCGGTGAGCGACTCGGCCTGCAGCCAGTCGTAGAGCAGGAAGTCGAGGGTGGAGCGGAGGGAGGTCGTCATGCGGCAAATTATGGGAGCCGAGACGGGGAAAGGGATGTCCGGTGCGTGACGCAATCGGGAGCCCGCCGGGTCGGGTGACTTATCTTGTTTTCTTGGATGGACGCAATCATTTGAAAGTCCCTTCACAACGTGACACCCCGAATTGGCAGATTGAAAGGAAACACCGAACACCCGCACCAAGATATCCAGAGATATCGAGTACCCAGAAGTTGGTCAGCTGCGGGTGAAATATGAATCAAGGCGTATCAACAAGTGTTCAGCATGCACTGCCAATATTATAGTTTTGGCGACACATCGTCTCTATTGCTTGAAAAAAGCAGCAACCGTCAAATGCATGATATTGACACAGCATTACACAATACATCTCGTCATCGCAAATTTAACCGCGAAACCAAAGTTAACCCCAACAAATACAACCGCAGTCTCACGGGTTGATCGGCCCCGTCTTTCAGCTGGTCTTTTCTTAAGGTGATAACCATGATTGAGTCCATAATGACGTTCGATCTTATGCCGGGGATCGACATGAAAGCCTATCAGGAATGGGTTTCCAAGGTGGTTGACTCTTTGAAAAATCAGCCCGGAATGCTGGAATTTCGCGCCAATCGAAATATGCTTGGCAACCCAATGTCCCGCACCGTAACGGTCTGGAAATCATTGGAAGACTGGGCGATATTTAGCGAAGGGCCATGGCAACAGATCAATATGGAATTTCGCCGATTCGCAACGAACTTCAACGTCGAAATATGGGGCCCATCCCCCATTGTCAAAGACGCCATACGAAAATCTTAAAAAACTCAGAAAATCTTGGCCATTTTTGCTTTTTCGGGTGGATTTTCACCGATGTTCTGAATGATGGCATAGGAACCGCTAATTCGTCGTCGACAGCAAGCAGTAATACACCCGCACATTCAAAGGCAATTTTGTGCATTTTTCCCGCCAGCAGCCAACCATCCAATGCCAAAAAACCATTGAAATAATAGCAACGCCCCGCGCAAGCCTCTTGGCCTGCGCGGGGCGTTCGCTTTTGCTCTGGGCGATATCAGCGCTTACAGCACTTCAAACACGCCCGCAGCGCCCATGCCGCCGCCAATGCACATGGTCACGCACACGCGCTTGGCACCACGGCGCTTGCCTTCGATAAGGGCGTGGCCCGTGAGGCGCTGGCCACTCATGCCATAGGGGTGGCCCACTGCGATGGCGCCGCCGTTGACGTTGAGCTTGTCGGCGGGAATGCCCAGCTTGTCGCGGCAGTACAGCACCTGCACGGCGAAGGCTTCATTCAGTTCCCACAGGTCGATGTCGTTCATGCTCAGGCCCAGGCGCTTGAGCACCTTGGGAATGGCGAACACGGGGCCAATGCCCATTTCATCGGGTTCGCAGCCGGCCACGGCAAAGCCCAGGAAGCGGCCCAGGGGCTTGAGGCCCTTCTTCGCGGCCAGGTCTTCATGCATGACGACCACGGCACCGGCGCCATCCGAGAGTTGGCTGGAGTTGCCGGCCGACATCAGGCCGCCGGGCAAGGCCGGGCGCAGGCCCTTGATGCCGTCGTAGGTGGTGTCGGCACGGATGCCTTCGTCCACGCTCACGGTCACCTGCTTGGTGGTCAGGCCCATGACCTTGTCGGCCACGCCCATGGTCACGGTGATGGGGGCGATTTCAGCGGTGAACAGGCCCTTTTCGAGCGCTGCGGCAGCCTTTTGCTGGCTGGCGGCGCCGTATTCGTCCATGGCCTGGCGGGTGATGTTGTAGCGCTTGGCAACCTGCTCGGCCGTCTGCAGCATGGGCCAGTACACCTCGGGCTTGTGCTTCATCAGCCAGGTTTCCTGCAGCATGTGCAGGTTCATCTCCTGCGCGGTGCAGGAAATGGTTTCCAGGCCGCCGGCCACGTAGATGTCGCCTTCGTTGGCGATGATGCGCTGCGCGGCGGTGGCGATGGTCTGCAGGCCGGACGAGCAGAAACGGTTGATGGTCATGCCCGAGACCGTGACGGGGCAGCCGGCGCGCAAGGCAGCCTGGCGGGCGATGTTGGCGCCGCTGGCACCTTCGGGGGTGCCGCAGCCCATGATGACGTCGTCCACTTCGGCGGCTTCAATGCCGGCGCGCTGGATGGCGTGCTCGATCACATGGCCGCCCAGCGTGGCGCCGTGGGTCATGTTGAAGGCGCCCTTCCAGCTCTTCGTCAAGGGGGTGCGTGCGGTCGATACGATTACTGCAGAAGTCATGTTGGTTCCTTGTTCGGTGGTGTGGCTGGGCGCTCAGTTGAAGGTCTTGCCTTCGGCGGCCAGCTTGGCCAGCAGCGGGGCGGGCTTCCAGAACGCAGCGTCGTCAAGCGGGTTCTTGGCAAAGCGGTTCATGGCCTGGACCACGTTGAACAGGCCGACTTCATTGGCGTAGTTCAGCGGGCCGCCACGGTACACGGGGAAGCCGTAGCCAAAGATATAGACCACATCAATGTCGCTGGCCTTGTTGGCGATGCCCTCTTCGAGGATGTGGGCGGCTTCGTTGACCAGGCTGAACACCAGGCGCTGCACGATTTCTTCGTCGGAAATCTTGCGCGGCGTGATGCCGAGCGAAGCGCGGTGGTCTTCGATCATCTTCACCACTTCGGCATTCGGGATGGCGTCGCGCTTGCCGGGCACGTAGTCGTACCAGCCGGCGCCGGTCTTCTGACCGAAGCGACCCTTCTCGCACAGCAGGTCAGCCGTCTTGCTGTACTTCATGTCGGGCTTTTCGGTGTAGCGGCGCTTGCGGATGGCCCAGCCGATGTCGTTGCCGGCCAGGTCGCCCATACGGAACGGGCCCATCGCCATGCCGAATTTTTCCATCGCCTTGTCCACTTGCTCGGGCGTGCAGCCTTCGTCGAGCAGGAAGCCGCCCTGGCGGCCGTATTGCTCGATCATGCGGTTGCCGATGAAGCCATCGCACACACCAGACACCACGGCAGTCTTGCGGATCTTCTTGGCGACGGCCATCACGGTGGCCAGCACGTCCTTGGCGGTGGCGTCGCCGCGCACCACTTCCAGCAGCTTCATCACGTTGGCGGGGCTGAAGAAGTGCAGGCCCACCACATCCTGCGGACGCTGGGTGAAGTGGGCGATCTTGTTGACGTCGAGCGTTGAAGTGTTGGAAGCCAGGATGGCGCCGGGCTTCATCACGGCGTCGAGCTGCTTGAACACGGCTTCCTTCACGCCCAGTTCCTCGAACACGGCCTCGATCACGAGGTCAGCGTCCTTGAGGTCGGCGTAGTCGAGCGTGGTGCTCAGCAGGGCCATGCGCTGCTCGTACTTGTCCTGCTTGAGCTTGCCCTTCTTGACCTGGGCCTCGTAGTTCTTCTTGATGGTGGCGATGCCGCGGTCCAGTGCCTCCTGCTTCATTTCCAGCATCTTCACGGGGATGCCGGCGTTCAGGAAGTTCATGGCAATGCCGCCGCCCATGGTGCCGGCGCCGATCACGGCCACGGCCTTGATGTCGCGCTTGGGGGTATCGGCGGGCACGTCGGGGATCTTGCTCGCGGCGCGCTCGGCCAGGAACAGGTGGCGCAGCGAACGCGATTCGGGCGTCCACATCAGGTTGATGAACAGTTCGCGCTCGAACAGCAGTCCGTCGGCAAACTTCTTCTTGGTGGCGGCCTCAACGGCATCCACGCACTTGGCGGGCGCCGGGAAGTTCTTGCTCATGCCCTTGACCATGTTGCGCGCGAACTGGAAGTACGCGTCGCCCTGAGGGTGCTTGCAAGGCAGGTTGCGCACCAGGGGCATGGGGCGCACGTCGGCCACGCTCTGCGCGAAAGCCAGGGCCTCGGCAGCCAGCGCCTCGGGCGACGCTGCCATCTTGTCGAACAGCTTCTGGCCAGGAATCGAGCCGATCAGTTCGCTCTTCACGGGCTCGCCGCTCACGATCATGTTGAGGGCCGCTTCCACGCCCACCACGCGCGGCAGGCGCTGCGTGCCGCCGGCGCCGGGCAGGATGCCCAGCTTCACTTCGGGGAGCGCCACGCTGCAGCCAGGGGCGGCAATGCGGTAGTGGCAGCCCAGCGCCAGTTCCAGGCCGCCGCCCATGCACACCGAATGGATCGCCGCCACCACGGGCTTGGCCGAGTTCTCCACGGCAGCAATCACCGAATGCAGATTGGGCTCTTGCAGGGACTTGTCGGTGCCGAACTCCTTGATGTCGGCGCCGCCGGAAAACGCACCGCCCGCGCCGGTGATGACGATCGACGTCACCGCAGCATCGTCATTGGCACGGGTCAGGCCGTCCACAATGCCTTGGCGGGTCGACAGGCCGAGCCCGTTGACGGGAGGATTGGCCAGCGTGATCACGGCAACGGAGCCGTGGACTTTGTATTCAGCGGTCATGCTGTTGTTCCTTGGAAAGTAAAAACGAACGATCGTGCGATTTTTATTGTAGAGACTTCGGCAGCCTTTGCACGCGGCTGTTTGTCCCGCCCGGGACAAACAGGCCGGAGCCCTGTGCGCAGGCCCATGCCGACAGCCGCTGCAATGCGGCGCCCCGAGCTGCAGACAAGGGTGAGATCCCTGCGTGACCCGCTGCCCCCACCAGCGCGCGGCCGGTCAGACTTCGAGCCACTCCTTGCGCACGTAGCTGTCGGCCCGCAGGGTTTCGGGTGTGCCCTGGAAAACGATGCTGCCATGGCCCATCACCAGTGTCCGGTCGGAGATGGTCATGGCAATGGTCAGCTTCTGCTCGATCAGCAGTACCGAGATGCCGCGCGATTTGATGGTCTGCAGGTACTGCCCCACCAGTTCGACGATCTTGGGCGCAAGGCCCTCGGTGGGCTCGTCGATGATGATCAGGTCAGGGTCGCCCATCAGGGTGCGGCACAGCGTGAGCATCTGCTGCTCGCCGCCCGACATCACGCCGGCCTCGATGTGCTGGCGCTCCTTGAGGCGTGGAAACATGCCATACATGTCATCGAACGACCAGCGGCTGCCTTTGCCACGGCCTTTTTGTCCCAGCATGAGGTTCTGGTGCACCGTGAGGTTCGGAAAGATGTCGCGGCTCTCGGGCACGTAGCCAATGCCCAGGTGGGCCACTTCGTAGGCCTTCTTGCCATTGAGGGGCTGCCCTTTCCATTGCAGGGTGCCTTCCCAATCGACCAGCCCCATGATGGCCTTGGCCGTGGTGGAGCGGCCTGAGCCGTTGCGCCCCAGCAAGGCCACGATTTCACCGGGTTGGACATCGAAAGAAACGCCATGCAGCACATGGCTCTTGCCGTAGTAGGCGTGGAGGTTTTCAATTTTCAGCATGTCAGGGCTCGGGCCGGGGCGTGCCCGCAAGAGGTGGCGCACCGCGAGGGACCGCCATGGAAAGAATGGACGAGATCACGCAGCCAGGAACCCGGCCGTGCACTCGCGCCGCCACAGGGCGCCGCACGGCGCGCCCACAGCCCGCCCGCCGTTTGCATGGCGCGCATGGCTCAGTGCCCTCCTGCCTGCTGCTCGGCGATCACCGAGCCGAGGTAAGCCTCTTGCACGCGGGCGTTGGCGCGCACGTTGTCGGGGGTGTCAAAGGCAATGACTTCGCCATACACCACCACGGCGATCTTGTCGGCCAAGCCGAACACCACGCCCATGTCGTGCTCGACCGTGAGCAGGGTGCGCCCTTCCGTCACTTCTTTGATGAGGTGGATGAACCGCGTGGTTTCGCTGCGGCTCATGCCGGCCGTGGGCTCGTCGAGCAGGATGACGTTGGCGCCGCCGGCAATGGTGACGCCGATCTCGAGCGCGCGCTGTTCGGCATATGTCAGGTTCACGGCCAGCGTATCGCGCTTCTTGTCGAGCTTGATCATTTCCATGAGCTGGCGGGCACGGTCGTTGGCATCGTCCAGCTTCGAAAGAAACCGCAGGAAGGTGTACTTGTAGCCCATGCTCCACAGCACGCCGCAGCGCAGGTTCTCGAACACGCTCAGCTTGGGAAAGATGTTCGTGATCTGGAAGCTGCGCGACAGCCCCATGCGATTGATCTCGTAAGGGGGCCTGCCGTCAATGCGCTGGCCGTTCAGCAGCACTTCGCCGCTGGTGGGCCCAAAGCGGCCGCTGATGAGGTTGAACAGCGTGGACTTGCCCGCGCCATTGGGGCCAATGATGGCCACCCGCTCGCCAGGCTTCACGGCCAGGTTCACGCCGCGAATGATTTCCGTCCTGCCGAAACTCTTGCGCAGGTCGCGCAGTTCGAGTGCGCACGGTGCATTTGTCTGCATGGTCACAGCGCCTCCCCCCGCTTGATTTCATGTTCGATCTCTTCCTGGATCGTTCCCCACTGCCGCACGAATTGGCGCCGGCACAGCTCAAACAGACCGAGCCCGGTGACGAGCACGAACACCGCGCCAATCCAACTGCCCACCGCGTTGGCCTGCAGCGTGGCCCCCAGAAAGTCCAGATCAGGCCCAAGCGCGGCGTTGAGTTGCAGGTGGTAGGTCATCTCGACCATGGCGGCAGCCCCCAGCACGGCCACCAGAGCGGTGCCGCCCAGCGCCAGATATGCCGGCCACAGCCCGCGCAGCTTGCCGAACTTCGCCAGGCGCAGGTTCATCATGACCAGGCTGGCAATGCCACCGGGGGCATACATCACCATGAACAGGAACACGAGGCCCAGGTACAGCAGCCAGGCCTTCGAAAGCTCCGACAGCAGCACCGACGCAAACACCAGCAGCACCGCGCCGATGATGGGCCCGAAGAAGAACGTGGCTCCACCGAGGAAGGTAAACAGCAGGTAGCCGCCCGAGCGCACCACGTTGACGCTGTCCGCGCCCGTGACGATCTCGAAGTTGATGGCCGCCAGCCCGCCCCCGATGCCCGCAAAGAAGCCGGCAATGATGAAGGCGAAATAGCGCACACGCTGCGTGTTGTAGCCGATGAATTCCACGCGCTCGGGGTTGTCGCGCACGGCGTTCAGGATACGGCCGAGGGGCGTGCCGGTAAACGCAAACATGGCGGCAGTGCAGACGAAGCAGTAGGCCGCGATCAGGTAATACACCTGGATGGCAGGGCCGAACGTGATGCCGAAAAGCGGCTGGCCGTACACGCGGTCGGTGGTGATGCCGCCTTCGCCCCCGAAGAATTCGGGGAACATCAGCGCCATCGACGCCACCAGTTCGCCAATGCCCAGCGTGATCATGGCAAACGTGGTGCCCGACTTCTTGGTCGTCACGAAGCCCAGCAGGACGGCGAAGAACATGCCTGCCAGTCCCCCCACCAGCGGGATCAACAGCAGCGGCACCGGCAGCGCTCCCTTGCCGGCAAGGTTCATCGCGTGGATGGCGATGAACGAGCCCAGCCCCGTATACACGGCGTGCCCGAAGCTCAGCATGCCGCCCTGCCCCAACAGCATGTTGTACGACAGGCAGATGATGATGAGATAGCCGATCTGCGACAGCATGGTGAGCGCCAGGCTGCTGCGAAACAGCATCGGTGCAACGATGAGCACGAGGGCAAACACCCCCCAGACGACCAGGCGCCCCACGTTCCAGGGTTTGAACCGGTAGTACTGCGTGGGCGGCGAAACGGATGATGTGGTGGACTTCATGGCCTCAGTCTTCCCGTGTGCCCAGAAGGCCCTTGGGGCGGAAGATCAAAATCAGAACGAGAAAAAGGTAGGGCAGGATGGGCGCCACCTGCGACACCGTCAGCTTGAGCAAGGGCCATCCGAAGGTGGCCTCGGAAACCGCCATGCCCATGCTTTGCAGCGCCGAAGCCAGCGAGTAGTCGATGGCGACCGCAAAGGTCTGCACCAGGCCGATCAGCAGCGATGCCAGAAACGCCCCGGCCAGTGAGCCCATGCCGCCCACCACCACCACCACGAAGATGATGGAGCCCACCGAACCGGCCATGGCGGGTTCGGTCACATAGGTGTTGCCGCCGATCACGCCGGCCAGCCCCGCCAGGGCCGCGCCGCCGCCAAACACCATCATGAACACGCGTGGCACGTTGTGCCCCAGCGCTTCCACCATTTCAGGGTGCTTGAGTGCCGCCTGAATCACCAGGCCGATGCGGGTGCGCGTGAGCAGCAGCCATACCGACACCAGCATCAGCAGGGCCACCAGCATCACGAAGGAGCGCGACTTGGGAAACTGCGTGCCGTACAGCGTGAACAAGGGGCCCTGCAGCTGGGTCGGCAGGCCGTAGGGAACCGTGGAGCGGCCCCATACAAGCTGCACCAGCTCCAGAATCAGATACGACAGCCCGAAAGTGACCAGCAGCTCGGGTACGTGCCCGAACTTGTGCACGCGGCGCAGGCTGTAACGCTCGAACGCTGCGCCCAGCGCGCCCACGGCCAGGGGCGCTACCAGCAGCGCAGGCCAGAACCCCACCACGCTGGAGATGGTGTAGGCAAAGTAGGCCCCCAGCATGTAGAAACTGGTGTGCGCGAAGTTGAGCACGCCCATCATGCTGAAGATCAGCGTGAGGCCGGAACTCAGCATGAACAGCAGCAGCCCGTAGCTGACGCCGTTCAGCAGAGAGATCACGAAAAACTCAAGATTCATTGAAATTCTTCACCGCAGGGTAAAAAAAAGGCCCGAGGACATCGGGCCTCCGAAGAACACCAACCGCGCTCAGGGGCGCTTCATCTGGCACGAGGTGGGCGTGCTGGCAACATAGGGTTCGTAGTACTTCACCGGGATGAAGGTGTAACCCGTGCTCTCGGAATCCAGCGGGTATTTGCCACCGGCCTTTTCCCACTTCGAAATGAACAGGCCTTGCTGCAGCTGGTGGTCGGTCTTACGCATTTCGACCTCGCCATTGAAGCTTTTGAACTTCATGCCTTCCAGTACGGCCGCCACCTTGACCGGGTCGGTGGACTTGGCTTTCACAAAGGCGCTGTCCAGCATGCTGAAGGCGTGGTACACAGCGCCTGTATACATGTCGTCGTTGAACTTCTTTTTGTAGTCCACCACGATCTTGTTGATCTCGCCAGGCAGATTCAAGTGGGCGTAGGCCACCATGTAGACATGGCCCGCTGCAGAGGCGCCCATGGCGGTGGGGGCGCCAGTGACCGAGCCGTAGTAGGTGTAGAAGTTGACGTTGTTGAGGCCGGCATCGTTGGCGGCCTTGATGAGCAGCGCCAGGTCAGAACCCCAGTTGCCGGTGATCACGGAGTCGGCACCCGACTGCTTGATCTTGGCAATGTAGGGCGAAAAATCGCGCACCTGGGCCAACGGCGCAAGATCGTCACCCACGATTTGCACATCAGGGCGCTTGCGCTTGAGCATTTCCTTGGCGTATTTGGAAACCTGGTGACCGTGCGAGTAGTTCTGGTTGATCAGGTAGACCTTCTTGACTTCAGGCTGGTCTTTCATGAAGGTGGTCAGCGCTTCCATCTTCATGGAAGTGTCTGCATCCAGACGGAAGTGCCAATAGCTGCACTTGCTGTTGGTGAGGTCGGGGTCCACGGCCGCATAGTTGAGGAACAGGACTTCCTTGCCGGGATTTCGCGCGTTGTGTTTTTCCAGCGCATCCATGATGGCAAGGGCCGGGCCCGAGCCGTTACCCTGCACCACATAGCGCGCGCCCTGGTCCATGGCCGAGCGCAGGGCGCTGGTGGTTTCTTGTGGGCTGAGTTTGTTGTCGATGCCGATGATTTCAAATTTGACACCGGCTGCATTCTTTTTGTTGAACTCTTCCGCCAAAAACTGAAAGCTCTTGAGCTGGTTCGTTCCTACCGCGGCCATGAGGCCCGAGAGTGGATCCAGCCAGGCGATCTTGACAGTCTCGCCCTTTTGGGCAAAAGCGCCGCCAGCGCTTACCAGAATGACGGATGCAGCTACTGCTTTGATAGCAAATTTCATAGTCTTGTCTCCTGTTGAATCAACCGAACGCAGCGTACCGCGTTGCACCAAACCACCCCTCAGGGATTGCCCCTAGCAGCTATCGCGCAGGCGACTGGGCTGCCAAAAGCCAAAGGCATGCCGCTGGCGCCCGGCATGCCAGCGGGCGCCGCGCTCCCCCGAGCGCCGCGCCCGCTGCGGTTCACAGGCCGGGCAGGCGGTAGTCCTTGAGCTGTTCGCGCAGCTTGGCCTTGAGCATCTTTCCGGTGGCGCCGATCGGAATGGCATCGACAAACACCACATCGTCGGGCACCTGCCACTTGGCGGTCTTGCCTTCGTAGAAGGCCAGCAGCTCTTCGCGGCTCACTTCGGCACCAGGCTTCAGGGCCACTGCGATGATCGGGCGCTCATCCCATTTGGGGTGCGGCATGCCAATGCACGCCGCCATGGCGATGGCCGGGTGTGCCATGGCGATGTTCTCGATGTCGATGGAGCTGATCCACTCGCCGCCAGACTTGATCACGTCCTTGCTGCGGTCGGTGATCTGCATGAAACCATCCGCGTCGATGGTGGCCACGTCGCCCGTGGGGAACCAGCCGCGCCCCTGCGCATCGGGCACCAGTGGGCTGCCGCCTTCGCTGCGGTAATAGTCGGCCACGATCCACGGGCCCTTCACCAGCAGGTCGCCATAGCTCTTGCCATCCCAGGGCAGTTCATTGCCCGCGCTGTCTACGATCTTCATGTCCACGCCGTAGATGGCGCGCCCCTGCTTTTGCAGGATCTTCATCTGCCCATCGCGCGGCAAAGCCAGGTGCTTGTTCTTGAGCGTGCACAGCGTGCCCAGCGGGCTCATCTCGGTCATGCCCCAGGCATGCAGCACCGACACCCCGAACTCATCCTGGAAGGCATGGATCATGGCTGGCGGGCATGCCGAGCCGCCAATCACTGTGCGATTGAGGGTGCTGAACTTCAGGCCCCCGGCCTTCACATGGTTCAGCAGCATCTGCCAGACCGTTGGCACGCCGGCCGCGAACGTCACGCCCTCGGCTTCGATGAGTTCATAGACCGACTTGCCATCGAGCGCAGGCCCTGGAAACACCAGCTTGCAACCCGTGAGCGGCGCCGAGTAAGGAATGCCCCAGGCATTGACGTGGAACATGGGCACCACGGGCAGCACGGAATCGCGCGCAGAGAGATTCATCACGTCGGGTAGCGCGGCCGCGTAGGCGTGCAGCGTGGTGGAACGGTGGCTGTAGAGCGCGGCCTTGGGGTTGCCGGTGGTGCCACTGGTGTAGCACATGCTCGAGGCCGAGTTCTCGTCAAACACCGGCCAGGCGTATTCGCTGGAGGCGCCGCCGATCCACGCCTCGTAGCTCACGAGGCCGGGAATACCCGAGTCAGCGGGCAGCTTGTCAGCATCGCACAGCGCCACCCACTTCTTCACCGAAGGGCAGCGCGCGTGCACGGCCTGCACCAGGGGCAGGAAGCTGGTGTCAAAGCACAGCACCTGGTCTTCCGCGTGGTTGACGATCCAGGCGATCTGGTCGGGGTGCAGGCGCGGGTTGATGGTGTGCAGCACGCGGCCCGAGCCGCTGACCCCAAAGTACATCTCCATGTGGCGATAGCCGTTCCATGCCAGCGAAGCGACGCGGTCGCTGAACTGCAGGCCCATGCCATCCAGCACGTTGGCCAGTTGCTTGGAGCGGCGCGAGAGGTCGCGGTAGGTGTAGCGATGGATGTCTCCCTCGACCCGGCGAGAAACGATTTCTGCATCGCCGTGGTGCCGTTCGGCAAACTCGATCAGCGACGAAATCAGCAGTGGTTGGCTCTGCATCAGGCCCAGCATGTGCGCTCCTTGAATGTCATGTTGTTTGGAATCCTTATCCTACCGTGGCAAGGTCGCGCAAACGCTTACGCCGCGCGCCCTGCAGGCCGCCCCTGCCGCTGCTCGGCCGCCGTTGCAAACGCACGTGGATGCAAGGCGCCAAGCCGCTCTCGGCCCGTGCGACAGTCTGCAGCGTTTCGCGCTCGGCGCCAACACATGTCGCGCGGCTGACAGGTGGCGCGGGTTTTCCCGCCCCTGCAACCGAGGATGCCCTGGCTTCCATTCACGCCCTTTTTCATCGGCAGCGGGGCGGCCGCGCCCCCTCCCCGGAAATGCACCAGGTCCGTCAGCCATCCGGCGCAGCCAGCCCCCCCCGGCGCCGCGCGGCACAATGCAGGCAATGTTTGCCGCCCCCTCAGCACAGCGATTCATCGCCACCCAGCAGTGGTTCCACAGCCTTTCGCCGGGGCGGCAGGAAGAAGTGCGCGATACCGTGCAGACACTGCAGGGCGACAAGGGCGAAACCATGCTGGCGGCGGGCACCCCGGTTCAGGGTTGGTACGCCGTGCTCAACGGCCTGGTGATGCTGCACAGCCCGGAAGCGCGCGGGCGGCATTCCGCTTTTCTGGGCGTGCCCGATGGCGAGTGGTTCGGTGAAGGCTCGGCCATGAAGCCCGAACCCCGCCGCTACCACGTCGTCGCTTTGCGCGAAACACGCCTGCTGTGCCTGCCGCTGCCGCTGTTCTCGGCGCTGCGCGACACCAGCCTTGCGTTCAACCAGTACCTGGCCAACCACTTGAACATGCGGCTCGGCCAGGCCATGGCCATCATCGAAGCCGGACGCATGCGCTCGCCCGAGCACCGCGTGGCGCTGTACTTGAGCCCCCTGTTCTGGCGCAGTACGCGGCGCATTCTGCTCACGCAGGAAGAACTGGGGCACCTCGCGGGGCTGTCGCGCCAAACGGTCAACCGCGTACTGCGGGCCCTGGAGGCCCTGCACATCGTCACGCTGGACCTGGGCCGCGTGGCCGTGGTGGACGACGACGCCCTGCGCGCCTACCTGGCGGCCACCATCGACCACTGAACCGTCGCGCGCAGCGCGCACGCGCACGCAAGGCCCTGCGGGCGCCGGGGCATCCCGACTACGAGACAATGCCCCCATGAACCCGCATGCCGACCACCCTCTCGCCCCGCCGCTGGACCTGGCGGGCGATCGCGGCGGTTTTGCGAGCCTGGGCCCGGCCTTCTTCACCCGCCTGGATCCCACGCCCTTGCCCCAGCCCTACTGGGTGGGCATCAGCAGCAGTGTGGCGGAGCTGCTGGACCTGGACGCACAGTGGATGGCATCCGACGAAGCCCTGCAGGTGTTCACGGGCAATGCCTGCCCTGTCGGCAGCCGCCCGCTGGCCAGTGTCTACAGCGGCCACCAATTTGGCGTCTGGGCAGGACAGCTGGGCGATGGCCGCGCCATCCTGCTGGGGGAGACCACCGAAGGGCTGGAAGTGCAGCTCAAGGGCAGCGGCCGCACCCCGTACTCGCGCATGGGCGATGGGCGTGCCGTGCTGCGCTCGAGCATCCGCGAATTTCTCTGCAGCGAAGCCATGCATGCGCTGGGCATACCCACGTCGCGCGCCCTGTGCGTGACGGGCTCACCGGCCCCCGTGCGCCGTGAAGAGACGGAAACCGCCGCCGTCGTGACCCGAGTGGCCCCCAGCTTCGTCCGTTTTGGCCACTTCGAGCATTTCGCCGCGCGCGACATGCAAACGGAGTTGCACGCCCTGGCCGACTATGTGATCGAGCGCTATTACCCGGCCTGCCGCACGGCGCCGCAGCCTGCCAGCAACGCCTACGCAGCCTTGTTGCAGGCCGTGAGCGAGCGCACCGCAACGCTCATGGCGCACTGGCAGGCCGTGGGTTTTTGCCACGGTGTGATGAACACCGACAACATGAGCATCCTGGGCCTGACCATCGACTATGGCCCGTTCCAGTTTCTGGATGCCTTCGTGCCCGGCCATGTCTGCAACCACAGCGACACGCAGGGCCGCTATGCATACAACCGCCAGCCCAACGTGGCTTACTGGAATCTCTTTTGCCTGGCGCAGGCGTTGCTGCCGCTGATCGGCGATGAAGGCGTGGCACGCACGGCCCTCGAGTCATACAAAACCGTCTTCTCCACCAACTTCATGGCCCAGATGCGGCGCAAGCTGGGCCTTGCGGACGCGGCGCCCGCCGACGGTGAACTGATCGATGCCATTTTGCTGCTGCTGGCCAGGGAGGGTGTCGACCACACCATCTTCTGGCGACGCCTTTCGCATGCCGTGGCCCGGCACGATTTCGCGCCAGTGCGAGACCTTTTTCTCGACGGCGCCGGATGGGACCGGTGGTTGCTATCTTATTCGGAGCGCATTGCGCAGACGGATAAAGCGCAATCTGGCGATTTGATGCTGAAAACCAATCCCAAGTTCGTGCTGCGCAACCACTTGGGCGAACAGGCCATCCGGGCGGCGAAACTCGGCGACTTCAGCCCCGTCCAAACCTTGCTGCACCTGCTGGAGCACCCCTTCGACGAACACCCTGGCCATGACGCCTGGGCCGACTTTCCGCCCGACTGGGCCTCTTCCATCGAGATCAGTTGTTCATCATGACCTTTCCAGTCCAGAAGACCGACGCCGAATGGCAAGCCATCCTGCGCGAAAAAGGCGCCGAGCCTGCAGCCCTGCAGGTTACGCGCCATGCCGCCACCGAGCGCCCTTTCACCGGCAAATACGAAGCCCACTGGGCCGATGGCAGCTACCATTGCGTCTGCTGCGGTGCCAAGCTGTTTGACGCGGCCACCAAGTTCGACGCTGGCTGCGGCTGGCCCAGCTTTTCGCAGGCCGTGCCGGGCGCCATCGCCGAAATCGTCGATCGCAGCCACGGCATGGTTCGCACCGAAACCGTGTGTGCACAATGCGGGGCGCACCTGGGCCACGTGTTCGAAGACGGACCGGCCCCGACCGGCCTGCGCTACTGCATGAATTCGGCCTCGCTCGATTTCGAGCCCGAAGCCCCTTGAACCGGCCCCTGCGGCCCCGACCCCCTACCCCGGCGACATGAAACTACTGATCGACTTCTTCCCTATCTTCCTGTTCTTTGCAGCATTCAAGATCTGGGGCATCTACATCGCCACCGCGGTTGCCATTGCAGCCACGGTGCTGCAGATCGGCTACCTGCGCTACAAGCACGGCAAGGTCGAACCCATGCAGTGGCTCAGCCTGGGGGTGATCGTGCTGTTTGGCGGCGCCACCCTGCTGTCGCACAGCGACACCTTCATCAAGTGGAAGCCCACCGTGCTCTACTGGCTGATGGGCAGCGCCCTGCTGGGCGGACAGCTTTTCTTTGGCAAGAATCTGCTCAAGTCCCTGATGGGCAGCCAGATGGAACTGCCCGAATCCGCCTGGCGCACCATGAACTGGAGCTGGACGGGCTTCTTCGCTGCCATGGGCGTGCTCAACCTGTGGGTGGCGTACACCTTCGACACCGACACCTGGGTCACCTTCAAGCTCTTCGGTGGCATGGGCCTGATGTTCGTTTTCGTGCTGGCCCAGGCGCTCTACCTCAGCCGCTACGTAAAAGACACCGAAGAAACCAAGGGACCCCAGGCATGACCAGCCTTGAAAACTCTGCCGTGGCCCCCGCCATGCGCCAGCGCCTCATCGAAAAGCTCTCGCCCACGCAGGTGGAAGTAGTGGATGAAAGCGGCGCCCATGCAGGCCACGCTGGCGCCAATGGCACGGGCTACGGCACGCATTTCAGGGTGCGCATCGCCTCGCCTTTGTTTGCCGGCAAAGGCCGCGTAGCGCAGCACCGCCTTGTGTATGATGCGCTGCAAGAATTTATTGACCAGGGCGTTCACGCCATCGCCATTGAAGTTCTCTGAATCGGCCCCATTTCACCGATTGCCAGCCGTGGGCTGGCAATCACTTTTTCATTTTTTGGATTCCGCATGAAGAAACAGCTCCTGTCCGGCCTTGTGGCCGCTGCCGTGCTGGGCACGATGGCCCTGCCCGTTTCCGCCCAGAACATTGCCATCGTGAATGGCAAGGCCGTGCCCAAAGAGCGCGCCGAAGTCCTGCGGCAGCAGGTGGAGCGGTCCGGCCGCCCCGTGACCCCTGAAATGGAAGGTCAGATCAAGGAAGAAGTGATCGCCCGTGAAATTTTCATGCAGGAAGCGCAAAAGCGTGGCCTGGAGGCGTCGCCCGACTACAAGGTACAGATGGAACTGGCACGCCAGACCATCCTGATCCGCGAACTGTTCGCCGACTACCAGAAGAACAACACCGTTACCGACGCTGAAATCCAGGCCGAATACGACAAGTTCGTGGCAGCCAACAGCGGCAAGGAATACAAAGCCAGCCATATCCTGGTGGAGAAGGAAGCCGACGCCAAGGCCATCATTGCATCCATCAAGAAGGGTGCCAAGTTCGAAGAAATCGCCAAGAAGCAATCCAAGGATCCAGGCTCTGGCGCCAAGGGTGGCGATCTGGACTGGGCCAACCCCGCCAGCTACGTGAGCGAGTTCACCGAAGCCCTCATCAAGCTCGACAAGGGCAAGATGACCGACGCGCCGGTGAAGAGCCAGTTTGGTTGGCACGTGATCCGCCTGGACGATGTGCGCCAAGCCCAGTTGCCCAAGCTCGATGAAGTCAAGCCCCAGATCGCGCAACAGCTGCAACAGCAGAAATTGGCGAAGTTCCAGGAAGAACTGCGCGCCAAAGCCAAGGTGGAGTAAGGCCAAAAGCGCTGAGCGTCCGAACGATTTTTCTGGCGCATTCCCTCAAAAACGCGGCCCAGGCCGCGTTTTTTATAGGCCTGACATGGTGGCCCTGTTTGTCAAACCCATGGTGCAGGCAAGCGAGCCCCGTGGTGTCCGCTGCATACACTTCGTGTTCATGCCGGCGGCACGCTGCATCAACGCTGCATCAACGCTGCATCAACGCTGCATCAACGCTGCATCAACGCTGCATCAACGCTGCATCAACGCTGCATCAACGCTGCATCAACGCTGCAGTAGCCAGCCGGCCGCCATCAGGCCGCCGATCAGAATCGGTTGATGCACCATGTAATAGCTGAGGCTCCAGCGGCCCAACACCGCCAGCGGTTTCAGGGCCGCCGGCACGCTCAGCGACACCACAGGCACGGGCCGGGAAAGCATCCACTGCCCGGCCGCCACACCCCACCAGAGCACCCCCAGCCACGGCAGCACGGGAACATAGTCTTCCGTAAAGGGCTTGCGCGAGACGAGCCCCAGCCAGTTCAGGGCGCGTGTGTTGAACACCTGCGCCCAATCAGCCCCGGCACTAGCAAAAAATAGCTGAGCCCCCCACGGTAGCAGCACCGCCACACCCCCCGCGACCCACAACCAGCGGCCCCAGGCCGCCGTGCAGCGCGCCACCACCAGCATCACGGCCATGCCGTGCAGCACGCCGAAATAGATGAAGCTCTGCGGGAACATCACCAGCGACCCGGCCGTCACCAGCACGGCACAGCCAGCAATCTGAAGCCAGCGGCGCCCAAAGCGAGCCCATCCCTGGCCCTGCTGCAGCGCAATGGCCTGGCCCAGGCCTGCGCAGAAAAGAAAAAGACTGACGATGGCGGTGCGCTGCATCGTCCAGAAAGGGTCTAGCCGGAAATTCTGCGGCCAATAGCCAAAATGGCTGAGATCAAAGGAAAAATGGAAGGCCGTCATCCACAGCATGGCGAAGCCGCGCAGTGCGTCGACGCTGTCGTAGCGTGCGCCGTGCCTTCGTGAGAGCAATAAGGTAGATGGGGCAATCATGGGGCGATAGCGGGCCACTGGACGGATAGCGTGTAGGCGAAGGTACCAAGCCAATGCGGCCGCACGCGCAGGAGTCACTGGTAACGCGCTCGCCAGCATAGCGCGCAAAGCGACGGTGCCGGTCCAGCGGAAGGTGAGGCGCCCTGACCCAGCCAGTAAAAAAGGGCTTGCAGCATCTGCTGCAAGCCCTTCAAACAATGGTCGGAGCGGCGGGATTCGAACTCGCGACCCTCTGCTCCCAAAGCAGATGCGCTACCAGGCTGCGCTACGCTCCGACAACTGGTATTCTAACCCGAATTTCTACCTATTTCGGCACAAACCGGTTTCTTTTCGAGAACTCGCTGCAGGGGGTAAAAACCTGCCAAGTGCACCACTGAAAAATGCCAGATAGAAGCCGGGGTATGGATGGGAAAAGCCCGTCTTTGTGCCACCGACAGAGATCGATGCCTGACAAAGCCGCCGGCACACGCGAATCGACAAATCAGCGGCTGGAGGGACCCGGGCCGCGGCCTGCCAGATGGCGGAAGGTGATGCGCCCCTTGGTCAGGTCATAGGGTGACATTTCAAGCGATACCTTGTCACCCGCCAGAATACGAATGTGGTGCTTGCGCATTTTGCCGCCCGTGTAGGCGATCAGTTGGTGACCATTTTCCAGCGTCACGCGAAAACGCGAGTCGGGCAAGACTTCGGTCACGGAGCCTTGCATTTCAATCAGTTCTTCTTTGGCCATGGTTATCTCTTAAAAACAAATATTTCTGTGGTTGGCGCGCCAGCACATCGTGCATCCACAACCGCCGTTACCGTGCCTGCGGAAGGCTCGGGGCACGGTGCTTTGCGGGCGGGGGAGTCGCTGCACCCGGGGCGCAGATCAGAAAAGAGGCCGGGGGAGACGGCTTCAATGGACAGGCGAGGCGCTGTGCATGAGCCTGTCAATTGTAGCGCGATGTCTCCCAGTGTGCCTATGCCGGGGCAACAGAGTGCCCGCCCCGCGCGGACGCGGCGTCTTCAGGAATCTGCAGGGCCGTGGCAAGCGTGCGCACCAGATCGGTCTGGGTAATGATGCCGACCAGCCGCTGCTGCGGATTCACAATGGGAATGTGGTGGTGCCCCCCATGCGAAAACAGGGGGACCAGATCCATGGCATGCAGGCCCTCTTCCACGACCTGCACCGGGTGCGACATGATCTCGCGCACCAGCGATGGCTGGGCGCCGCGCCCCATCACAAGGGTACGCAACCGCTGCCCCAACCCTTCATGCAGATCCAGGTTGGCCAGCCGCATGAAGTCGGCCACGGTGACAATGCCTACCACCTGGCGGTGTGCGTCAACCACTGGAAGCGCCTTCACCTGTTGGCCGCGCATCAGTGCCCAGGCATCCTTGAGCGACACCCCGGCTTCGACGGCAAAGGGCGGCTTGGACATGATGTCGGCGCAGCGCAACTCGCCCAGCGTACGCTGAAAAGCCGCACGCCCGGCCAACTGCAACAAGCCCTCGAGGTCTTCACGGCTCACATCCAGAAGCTGGTTGTAATGGGACAGGGCGGCATCCACATCCGAAGCGCTGAAATGCCCCGACGCCGGCCCTTGGGCCGACCCGCCACGCCCCCGCTGCGGGTGCGGGTAGTGGCGGCCCGTGAGCGCGTTGTAAGCCATCCCCACCGCCACCAGAACCACGGCATTGAAGCAAATGGGGAACGCCGCCAGGTGCAGCGCATTGCCTTGGGCCATCACCACATAAAGTGCCATGGCGCCGCCCGGAGGGTGCAGGCAGCGCAGGGGTACCATCAGCGCCAGGGCCAGCCCTACGGCCAGCGCCCCGGCAATGGCGGGGTCGGGCACCAGCGCCACGCACGCCCCGCCCACCAGCGCAGACAGCGTACTGCCGCCCACCACGGGCCAAGGCTGGGCCAGCGGGCTGGACGGCATGCCGAACACGAGGATGGCACTGGCCCCGAGCGAGGCCACCATCCAGGGGCCGGCCGCATGGTCCACCGCCCACCACCGGCTCAGCAGCGCGGTGAGCAAGACGCCGAGGGCGGCCCCGGCAATCACCCGCAAACGTTCGCGGCCGTCGATACCCACCGGGGCAGGCCAGAAGTGGCGCAGCCAGCGCACCAGCCGGTCGGTGACGGAAGCGGACGGGGGAACAGGATCAGGGGAAAGTCGACCGGAATCTGGAAGAGGCATGGTGCTGTGGCAGAGCGCTTTGGCACCAACGCACCGCAGCCTGTCGTGTCGCGCCCAGATCAGTGTCCGCCACATACGGACACCCCCTCTGGACTGGGCCAGTATTCTGCCGCAGCCGTCCCGGCCCCGCTGTGTGAGGACGCGATAACCCCGCAGGGCGGCCACCAGACGCCTCCCGCAGGGCGAAAAAAGTCCGCTACCACCTCGGACGCAAAAAAACCGCACCCACCCTCGGTGCCAGGCAGCAACGGGCTGGAACGGCCACGGCACGGCGGTGCCGGTAATGCAGGCACTTGGCAACGGGGGCGCACCCAGGGAGCGAGCCCTCCTCGCCCCTCGCGAGAAAACGGGCTGGGCTGGACGCTCTCCCACCCACAGGCCAGCTCCGCACGCAGCGCTGCATCTCCGGCACTGCCTGTGCCTCGCGAAGAATGGCACTGCCGCCAATCCCGATTCCAGCACAGGAGCTGGCCGATAGAATTGAACGCTTTCGTCATCGAGGGGTGCGCCCGTGTCCGATCGTCTGGCGGTTCTGCCGCAATACCTCATGCCCAAGCGGGCCCTGACCACGCTGGCCGGCAAGTTCGCTTCGGCCGAGCTGGGCGGCGTGACCACATCGGTCATTCGCCGCTTTGTGGCGCGCTACAACGTGAACATGGGCGAGGCTGCCAATCCCGATGTGGCGAGCTACGCATCCTTCAACGATTTTTTCACGCGCGCGCTCCGGCCCGATGCGCGGCCGCTGGCCCTTGCCGACCTGATCTGCCCGGTCGATGGTGCCATCAGCCAGTTCGGAAGCGTTGAGAAGGATCAGATCTTCCAGGCCAAGGGGCACCGTTATTCGACGACGGCCCTGGTCGGTGGCGACGCGGGCCTCGCTGCACGGTTTGACCACGGGCACTTCGCCACGCTGTACCTGAGCCCGCGCGACTACCACCGCATCCACATGCCCTGCGCGGGCCGGCTCACGCGCATGGTGCATGTGCCCGGCGACCTCTTTTCCGTCAATCCCGTCACGGCCCGCGGCGTGCCGGGCCTGTTTGCGCGCAACGAACGCGTGGTGTGCGTCTTTGAAGGAGACCATGGGCGCTTCGTGCTGGTGCTGGTAGGCGCCACCATCGTCGGCAGCATGGCCACCGTGTGGCACGGCCAGGTGAACCCGCCGCGCACGGGGCAGTTGCGCACATGGGATTACGCGCCTGGCCAGGTCAGCCTGCAGCAGGGCGAGGAGATGGGGCGTTTTCTGCTGGGATCAACCGTGGTGATGCTCTTCCCCACAGGCCCGCTGCGCTTCAATTCCGAATGGACGCCGGCCCGGCCCATCCGCTTGGGCGAAGCCATGGCGCAGTACGTGTCCGACTGACTTGTGCATCCGCTTTCGCGGTACCAAGCGCCACCGTACGGCCCGTGGTCGCGGGCGTTCGGGCATGTCGGCCGGGACAGTCAGAAGTGGTCAGGAACCCGGGTGAGCACAAAGGCGGTGGGTGCCAGCGTCAGCAAGTCCGGGTGCACCGGAATCTCATGACCCACCAGGTAGACGCTCAAGGCGTTGCGCCGGATGGCGACATGGCTCACCGTCTCGCGCTTTTGCCTGAACTGCACCGAAACGCCCGCCTTGAACAGGGGCATGTAATAAAAAGCCGCATCGTCCATCGTAGTGCGGCCCCTTCCGCGTTGGCATGATCTGCACTGCGCTCCCCAGTGCAGCGCATGTGTCCGATCCTAGCACCCGGCACCGCCACTAGAGCGCCAATACCCTCTGCGCCCCGCGTCCAGAGGCTGCGCAGGCGTCATTGTTCCGCGTGGGACGACGCAAAGGCAAGCGCTGCCTCCAGCATGCGGCGCAGATGTGGCTGCACCCGGGCGGCCACCTCGGGCAGGTAATGGAACGGCAGAGCCTCCTGCATGTAGCTGCACTGCGTCATCTCCAACTGAACGGCGTGCACGCCCTGCCCCGGCTGGCCGTAGTGGCGCGTGATGTGCCCGCCCTTGAAACGGCCGTTGAGCACGGCGGTGTAGCCCTCGGCATCCTTGGCGATGGCAAGCAGTTGCTGGGCCAGGGCCTCATCGCAGCTTTCGCCGTTGGCCGTGCCCAGGTTCAGGTCCGGCAGCTTGCCCTCGAAGAAGCGCGGCAGCACCGAACGGATCGAATGCGCATCCCACAGCACTGCCACCCCGTGCCGGGCGCGGATGCGGTCGAGCTCGGCGCGCAACTGCGCGTGGTAGGGCGCCCAAACCGCCTCGCGCCGCGCCGCCGTCTCGGCCTCGTCCGGCACATCGCCGCGTGCGTAGATGGGCGTGTCGTCAAACGTGTCCACGGGGCACAGGCCGGTGACGCTCTGGCCGGGATACAGGCTGGCGCCGTCGGGCGGACGGTTCAGGTCCACCACATAGCGCGAATGCGTGGCCACCAGCACGGAGGCGCCCATGTCCTTGGCAAACGCGTACAGGCGTTCCATATGCCAGTCGGTGTCGGGCACGTGGCGGGCGTCTTCGGTGAAGCGCGCCGCCAAGGCGGGCGGCACATAGGTGCCGGCGTGGGGCATGGACACCAGCAGCGGCTGCGTGCCCTGCTGAAAAACGAAGGGAGGGGGGGCGATGTCGGTCATGGCGGTGGCAAATACAAGGGAGGGAACAGGTCAATCGGGTGCAATGGTGGCCGACCGCGCCGCCACAAAAGCCTGGGCAGCCGGTTCGTGCAGCACGTGGCGACCATTGGACACCCTGCGCACGCCGGCCACCCACAGGCTGTCGATGGCTGAAGTGCGGTGGCTGCCGAACACATGGGCCGAGAGCATGCTGTGCGGCGGCAGGTCGCGCAGCGCCACGTGGTGGGCATCGAGCGCCACCATGTCCGCCTGCTGGCCCACAGCCAGTCCTGCAATCGGACGCCCGGCAGCCTGCGACCCGCCTGCCACGGCCTGCAGGGTCATGGCCGTCGCCACCTCGGCATGCCGGGTGCTGGCGAGCACGTTGCGCTGCTGCCGCGACAGGCGCTGGCTGTATTCGAGCATCAGCAATTCCTCTGCCGCATTCACGCAGGCATGGCTGTCGGAGCCCACACCCCAGCGCCCGCCGTGCTGCAGCCAAAGCGGCATGTCGAAGATGCCATCGCCCAGGTTGGCCTCGGTGGTGGGACAGATGCCCGCCACGGCGCCCGTGCGCGCTGCGTCCTGGTACTCCTGCGGGGTCATGTGCGTGGCGTGCACCAGACACCAGCGCTCGTCCACGGGGGCGTTCTCCAGCAGCCACTGCACCGGGCGCTGGCCGCTCCAGGCCACACAATCCTGAACCTCTTGCGTCTGCTCGGCAATGTGGATGTGAATGGGCGCCTGCGCGTTGAGCGCCGTGAGGCCCTGCACCGCAACTTCCAGACTGCCGGGCGGCACCGCGCGCAGCGAGTGCGGCGCCAGCCCCAAAACGGCCGCTTGCGCTCTTGCAGCAGGTACAAGGCGTTCCAACAATGAGAGCATGTTGTCCGTGCTGCGAATGAAGCGGGCCTGGTCCGCACGCGGTGGCTTGGCACCAAAACCACTCGTCTGGTACAGCACCGGCAGCAGCGTGATGCCGATGCCCGCACTCTGCGCCGCACGCAGCAGGGCCAGCGAGAGCGTGGCGTCATCGGCATAGGGCGTGCCGTCCTGGTCGTGGTGCACGTAGTGGAACTCGCACACGCTGGTGTAGCCCGCCTCCAGCATCTCCACGTACAGCCAGGTCGCAATGGCCTCCAGCGACTCGGGCGTAATGCGTGCCGCAAAGCGGTACATCAGGTTGCGCCAGCTCCAGAAGCTATCCTGGCTTTCGCCCCGGTATTCGGTCAGGCCCACAAACGCGCGCTGGAAGGCGTGCGAGTGCAGATTGGGCATGCCGGGCAACACGGGGCCCGGGGCCATGGCGGCACCATTTGGCTGGGCGTTGGGCGCGACGGCAGTGATGCGCCCTGCCCCATCCCATGTGATCAGCACGTTGCGCGCCCAGCCCGTGGGCAGCAGTGCATCGGCGGCGAACAGTTGTTGCGTCATGGCATGACTCCGTGAATGCGCCCTTGCCGCACGATGGTGCAGGCAGGCTTTTGGCCCAGCCAGTAGGCCAGTTCGGCCGCCTCGCCCACCGGCCACAGCACAAAGTGGGCGGGCCTGCCGGATGCGATGAGGCCGTGGGTGTCTTGCAGGCCGAGCGCGCGTGCAGCGTGGGTGGTGATGCCCGCTAGCGCCTCGGGCACTGTCAGACGGAACAGCGTGCAGGCCATGTTGACCATGAGCAGCAGGCTCAGCGCGGGCGAGGTACCCGGGTTGTGGTCGGTGGAGACGGCCATGGGCACACCCGCTGCGCGCAGTGCCGCGATGGGCGGCAGGTGCGTGTCGCGCAGCGTGTAGTAGGCGCCGGGCAGCAGCACGGCCACAGTGCCTGCGGCTTTCATCGCAGCGATGCCGTCGGCCGACAGGTGCTCAATGTGGTCACACGACAGCGCACCGTAGCGCGCAGCGAGTGCCGAGCCGCCCATGTCGGACAGTTGCTCCGCATGCAGCTTGACGGGGATGCCGAGCTTGCGCGCGGCCTGGAAGACCTGCTCGGTCTCGGCCAGCGTAAAGGCGATGCGTTCGCAGAACACATCCACGGCATCCACCAGGCCTTCGGCGGCCAGTGCGGGCAGCATGTCGTTGCAGACGAGGTCGGTGTAGTCCTGGCTACCTCCAGGTTGGCCTGCATATTCGGGCGGCAGCGCATGCGCGCCAAGGAAGGTGGTGCGCACCGTGACGCCAAAGGCCTCGCCCAGGCGGCGGGCCACGCGCAGCTGCTTGCGTTCGTGCTCCAGCGCCAGTCCGTAGCCGGACTTGATCTCGATGGCACACACGCCCTCATCCAGCAGCGCCTGCAGGCGCGGCGCGGCCAGGGCAAAGAGCTCGTCTTCGCTGGCCTCGCGTGTGGCGCGCACCGACGACACGATGCCCCCGCCCGCCTTGGCCACCTCTTCATACGTCGCACCTGCGAGCCGCATCGCGAACTCGTTGGCGCGCTGCCCGCCGTACACCAGGTGGGTGTGGCAATCGACCAGCCCGGGGGTGGCGATGGCGCCCTGGCCGTCAAAGCGGGGCAAGGCGGCAAAGGCTGCTGGCACCTGGGCCTGCGGGCCCACCCACTGCACGGCGCCGCCCTGCACCACCACACACGCCAGCTCGCCCTCAGGCATCGGCGCATCCGTCGCCCACAACGCGGCCACGGGCCGCAGGTTGGTCCACACGCCATCGGCACTGGGTGCGGAAGATGCTGGCGGGACAACGCCCTGCTTGTTGCTACCTGCTGCTGTGTTCATGGATTGATTTGCTATCATTTATATAGCCAATGGAGCATATTCCACTAGCGCTTGCAGCCCATTTGATTCAAATTATGGTACAGAGCCCCTGCGCAAGGCCACCCAGGCCAGCACGGGTGCATCGTCGGCAGACCCACCGCTTTCGGCGCGGCGCACAGGGGTGATCGACGGCGCTGTTTCTCCCCCTTCGTTCACCCACCACAGACCCTGCCCCACTGCCAGCATCCGCACTTGTTGGGTATCGCAGTCCTCGCATCGCCAGGCGCCCTGCAGCACCATGCACAGGCCCGCTGCAGCCCCCTCAGCGGGCGGCGACACATCGCGCAGCACCTTCAGGTTCCCGGTCCACTCACCCCGGCGCAGCATCAGGTTGAAGTCGGTGGAAACACCGCCCAGCATGCGGCAGTCCACCGGCTCTTCGCCGGAGAACGCAAACGGCTCCCAGCGGTGCGTCAGCGCGTGCTGCCAATGTCCTTCTGCGCCTTGCAGATGTACGCCATCGCCATCCAGCAACATGATTTGCCGATCCACCCCCACAAAGGCCGAGAAAGGCCCGGGGCGTGCAATGGTGGCAACGCTCACGCGCCATGCAAAGCTGTCCATGCCCGCGCCGGGCGGCCAGCACGCCAGCTCGCGTGTGCTGCCGCCGCCGTTCTTCCACGGCACTGGCGGCGTGGAGGCCAGGTCCAGAAACTGCTTCACGCCCGTTCACCCTGCGGCACACCGTTCCCGTCCACCAGCAGCGGGAACAGCGGGTGGTCCATGGCTGCCCCAGCGGGCAGCTGGTCCGCCAGCCCCGGGAACTCGGGCGAGGTCGTCCACGGCCTTGGCGCGTGGCGGGTGTCGTCGCCCAAGAACCGCACCGAGAACACGCGGCGCCGGTTGGGCCCCTCCACCCCGCCGGACGCATGCAGCGTGAGCATGTGAAAACACACAACGTCGCCCGGCTCGATCTCCCAGCCCACGATGGGAAAAGCGTCGCGATTGGCCTCGACGTTGGGCAGGTCCTGCAGGCTGCCTTCAGGGAACCACTTGGCCTGGTTGTCCATGAAGGTGCGCGGCATGAGCCAGGGCCCCTGGTGCGATCCCGCCACAAACTCCAGCGTGGCCGCACGCGAGACCGGGTCCACTGGTATCCACATGCTCACGTTCTGCCTGCCTTCGATGTTGTAGTAAGGCTGGTCCTGGTGCCAGGGCGTCTTCTGGCGCGTGCCAGGCTCCTTCACCAGCACATGGTCGTGGTACAGCCGCACGGTGCGTGACTGCATCAGGCGCTGCGCGGCCAGGGCCAGCGGCGTGTCGCGCACAAAGCGGCCAAACTGCGGGATGTCCTGCCAGTTGCAGAAGTCCTCGAAGAAGCGGCCCGGGTCATCCGGCCTGCTGGCCACTTTGGCGCGCGGGCTGGGCGCGGCCAGGTTGGCGTCGATGCCGTCGCGCAGCAGCGCGACCTCTTCGGGCGTGAGCAGCTGCTTGATGCAGATGGCGCCGTCGCGGTCAAACCGCGCGATGTCGTCGGCGGTCAGGCGCTCCTGCAAGCGCTGTTGAAAGTGCTGTTGTTGGATCAGGTCACTGGCATGTGAAACCGGGTGCATACGAGCTGTCTCCTTGTAGGCTATTGACCGTTGTCGTCCATCACGCACACCCAGCCTCAGGCGCGCGTGAGCACCGCCTGCAGAAAGGAGCGCGTGCGCTCCTGCGTGGGGTTGGTGAAGATGGTGGCAGGCTGACCGGACTCGATGATCCCGCCGCCGTCCATCACCACCACCACGTCGCCCACCTCGCGTGCAAAGTCCATTTCGTGCGTCACGACCATCATGGTCATGCCTTCGCTGGCCAGCAGCTTCATGACTTGCAGCACCTCGCCCACCAGCTCCGGGTCCAGCGCCGACGTGGGCTCGTCGAACAGCATCACGCGCGGCTCCATGGCCAGCGCGCGGGCAATGGCCACGCGCTGCTTTTGCCCGCCCGACAGGCTGGCAGGCATGGCCAAAGCCTTGTGCGCCAGGCCCACCTTGGTCAGCAGGGCCTGTGCGCGCTCCTCGGCCTCCTTGCGCGAGAGGCCGCGCAGCTTGCGCGGGCCCAGCGTGACGTTGTCGAGCACCGACAGGTGCGGAAACAGGTTGAACGACTGGAACACCATGCCCACTTCTTCGCGCAGGGCGTTCAGGTCATGGTCGGGCAGCATACGGCCGTCCTGCACCAGTGTGCGGCCACAGATCTCGACCGTGCCGCCTTCAGGTTGCTCCAGCCCGTTGCAGCAGCGCAAAAAGGTGCTCTTGCCCGAGCCGCTGGGCCCGATGACCACCACCACCTGCGACGGCAGCACGTCAAAGTCGATGCCGTTCAGCACCACGTGGCTGCCAAACGACTTGCGCAGTCCGCGAATGCGCACGATGGGCTCGGCGGATGGGCTTGCTCCAGTCATTACAGAATTTTTCTTCATTGCACCATCCCCCCGGCACGCAGGCGCAGCTCCATGCGTCGCAGCACCAGCGAAGTGACACCCGTGAGGATGAAATACACCACCGCAATCGCCAGGTACACCTCCAGCGAGCGGTACGACACACTGATGATCTTCTGCCCTTCGTGCATCAGGTCGTGGATGGTGAGCAGCGACACCAGCGCCGAGTTCTTGATCAGCGCGATGAACTCATTGCCCAGCGGAGGAATCATGCGCACCACGGCCTGCGGCAGCACCACGGTGCGCATGGCCAGGCCCGACGACATGCCAATGGAACGCGCCGCCTCCATCTGTCCCTTGTCAATGGACTGGATGGCGCCGCGCACCACCTCGGACACATAGGCGCCCGAGTAGATGCCCAGGCCAATCACGCCACACACGAAAGCAGGCAGCAGGATGCCAAACTGCGGCAGGCCAAAGAACAGGATGAACAGCTGCACCAGCAGCGGCGTGCCGCGTATCGCGGCCACGTAGGCAGTGCACAGGGCATAGACCACGCGGCGCTTGGGGTTCAGGCGGCCAATGCCCACCAGCAGCCCCATGACGCAGCCCAGCAGCAACGAGGCGGCCGTGATTTCCACAGTGACCACCGCACCCGCCAGCAACTGGGGCAACCCGGCCCAGACAGGAGAAAAATCGAGTTCCATGGCTCAGTTCGGCAACGTTAGGTTGCTGTTTACTTGGTAGCGCTGTTGCTGAACCACTTCTTGACGATGGCCGCATAGGTGCCGTCGGCCTTGAGTTTGTTGATGGCACCGTTGAAGGCCTTCGTCAGCTCAGGCGTGTCCTTGCGCAGGGCCATGCCGTACTCTTCGGTGGTGAGCTGCTCGTCGAGCACGCGCAGGCCCGGACGGGTGCGCACATACTGGAAGGCGGCGGGCTTGCCCGTCACAGCGGCATCAGCGCGGCCGATGTCCACCAGGTTGAACATCTCCTGGTTCTTTTCGACCTCGACACGCTGCACCTTGGGGAATTTTTCGGTCAGGTACGCCACCGACTTGGTGCCCACCTGCACGCTGACCTTCTTGCCGTCCAGGTCGGCCAGCTTGTTGATGGCCTTGTTGTCGGCCTTCACCATCACCACCAGGCCACCGGCGTAGTAGGAATCGGTGAAGTCCACCACCTTCTTGCGCTCGTCGGTGATGTAGATGGCCGAGACCGCCATGTCAAAACGCTTCGAGATCAGGCCGGGAATCAGGCCCTTGAAGTCGATGTCCACCCACTCGACCTGCTTGCCCATGGTCTTGGCAATGGCCTCCACCAGCTCGATGTCGAAGCCCGTGCGTTTTCCGTTTTCGACAAACTCCATGGGCGGGAACGTGGCATCAGTGCCCACACGCAGGACGTTGTCCTGGGCCTGTACACCCGTGGTGCAGAGGGCTGCGGCGGCCAGGCTGGCCAGAAGAAGGTTGCGGCGAAGGTTCATGGGGAAAGCTCCTGAGGAGGGGTGAGGGAAAATCAGGGAGAAGTGAGCTGGCGAGAGATGCGCGCTGCGGCGACGACGGCCATGCCGGTGAGTGCGGTCTCCTGCCCCTGGGCCCGCAAGATCGGGGCCATCAGGGTGATGGCCCCGGCGGCCTGCCGGGGAGAACCGAACACGGGCACGCTGACGCCCCAGACACCGGCATCCACTTCGCCAGAGCTGACGGCGTAACCCGCCTTGGCAATGCCTTCCAGCTCGGTCAGCGCCGCCTGGCGCTCAGCCGTGTCTGCGCCGTAGTGCAGGTCCAGAATGGCATTGCGCGTGGCCGGGGCCACGTGGGCAAGCAGGCACTTGGCGGAGGCCCCCGCGCGAAGCGGCACGCTGCGCCCTTTTTCAAACGAGCAGCGCAGGGCCTGCGTGCTGTCCACCATGTCCAGGCACACCACGCTGTCATTCACGGCCACCACCAGCCCCACGCTCTCGTGGGACTGCCGGGCCAGGGCCTGCATGTCCGGCCGCGCGTGGTGCACCAGATGCGACGCCATGTCAAAGCCCAGCGCCAGTTGCAGGCTCAGCGGCCCGGGCGCATAGTGCCCGCTGCTCTCCAGCACAAAGCCCCACAGCTTGAGCCGCGCCAGCTGCCGGTACAGCGTGCTGCGGGCCAGGCCCGTGGCCTCCACCAGCTCGGCAGCCGACATGGGCTGCCCGTGCTGCGCCAGCACCGCCAGCACGTGCAGAACACGGTCGGCGGCGGCAACGGAGGTGGGTCCACGGGTGGGCATGGACTCAGTATCAAAGGATTGCAGCGGCATTCAAACCCAACATTCCCAACGAATGGGAATGCAGTTCCCTTTTTTCACATTCCTGTCATTCCCTCCCTCGCCCCTTCACTTCACCATGGGCAGCTTCAGGCCCTGCTTCTTGGCCGTCTCCACCGCCAGTTCGTAGCCCGCGTCGGCATGGCGCATCACGCCGCTGCCGCAGTCGTTGACCAGCACATTGGCAAGGCGTTGGGCCGCGGCTTCCGTGCCGTCGGCCACGATGACCATGCCCGAGTGCTGCGAGTAGCCCATGCCCACGCCCCCGCCGTGGTGCAGGCTGACCCAGGTGGCGCCGCCCGAGGTGTTGAGCAGCGCGTTGAGCAGCGGCCAATCGCTCACGGCGTCGGTGCCGTCCTTCATGCCTTCGGTCTCGCGGTTGGGGCTGGCCACGCTGCCGGTGTCCAGGTGGTCGCGGCCGATCACGATGGGGGCCTTCAGCTCGCCGTTCTTCACCATCTCGTTGAAGGCCAGGCCCGCGATGTGGCGCTCGCCCAGGCCCAGCCAGCAGATGCGTGCGGGCAGGCCCTGGAAGGCGATGCGCTGGCCCGCCATTTCAAGCCAGCGGTGCACGTGTTTGTTCTCGGGGAACAGTTCCTTGATCTTGGCGTCGGTCTTGCGGATGTCCTCCGGGTCACCCGACAGGGCCACCCAACGGAACGGGCCCTTGCCTTCGCAGAACAGCGGGCGGATATAGGCGGGCACAAAGCCGGGGAAGTCGAAGGCGTCCTTCACGCCTTCGTCAAACGCCACCTGGCGGATGTTGTTGCCGTAGTCCACCACCGGGATGCCCATGTGCTGGAAGTCGAGCATGGCCTGCACATGCACGGCGCAGGACTTGGCAGCGGCTTTCTTCAGCACTTCATGCTGGGTCACATCCTGCTGCGCGGCGCGCCACTGCGCCACCGTCCAGCCCGCGGGCAGGTAGCCGTTGACGAGGTCGTGGGCCGAGGTCTGGTCGGTCACCAGGTCGGGCTTCAAGCCACCGGCCTTGGCACGGCGCACCAGCTCGGGCAGGATTTCTGCGGCGTTGCCCAGCAGGGCGATCGATACGGCCTCTTTGGCTGCGGTGTGCTGCTGGATCAGCTCCAACGCGTGGTCGATGTCACGCGCCTGCTTGTCCACATAGCGCGTGCGCAGGCGGAAGTCGATGCTGCTTTGCTGGCATTCGATGTTGAGCGACACCGCGCCCGCGAACGTGGCGGCCAGCGGCTGCGCGCCGCCCATGCCGCCCAGGCCTGCTGTCAGGATCCAGCGCCCTTCCAGCGAGCCACCAAAGTGCTTGCGGCCCGCCTCAGCAAAGGTCTCGTACGTGCCTTGCACGATGCCTTGCGTGCCGATGTAGATCCAGCTGCCCGCCGTCATCTGGCCATACATGAACAGGCCCTTTTGGTCCAGCTCGCTGAAGTGCTCCCAGTTGGCCCACTTGGGCACTAGATTGGAGTTGGCCAGCAGCACGCGGGGCGCATTGGCGTGGGTCTTGAACACGCCCACGGGCTTGCCGGACTGGATGAGCAGGGTCTCGTCGTCATTCAGGTCCTTGAGCGAGGCGAGGATCTGGTCAAAACATTCCCAGTTGCGCGCGGCACGGCCAATGCCGCCGTACACCACCAGGTCCTGCGGGCGCTCGGCCACCTCGGGGTCGAGGTTGTTCTGGATCATGCGGTAGGCGGCCTCGGTGAGCCAGCTTTTGCAAGTGAGCTGGCTGCCGCGCGGCGCGCGGATCACGCGGCTGGCGTCGTGGCGGGGGTCGTTGTTGGAGGCGGCGGCGATGATGGCGTCGTTGGCGTTCATGGTGGGCTCCTGTGAATCAATGGGGTATGCGTAGAGAAAATCAGGCGAAGCTGGGCAGGCACTGGGTGAGCGCTGCAGGCCAGGTGGACTGCTGGGCCCATGCGCGCATGGCTTCGATGTCGGGGGCGAGGTAACGGTCCTGCTCCAGGTAGGCCACGCGCTCGCGGATGGCGGCGAATTGCGCTTCGATGAGGGGCGAGGATTGGAGGCTGCGGTCGAACTCCATGCCCTGCGCGGCCGCCATGGCCTCGATGCCGACCATCACCGCCGCATTGCGCACCATGTCGCCCAGGCGCCGCGCGCCGTACGTGGCCATGGAGACATGGTCCTCCTGGTTGGCCGAGGTCGGCAGGCTGGTCACGCTGCTGGGGTTGGCCAGGCACTGGTTCTCGGCCGCCAATGCGGCGGCGGTGACCTGGGCGATCATGAAGCCCGAGTTCACGCCGCTGTCGAGGATCAGGAAGGCGGGCAGGCCCGAGAGGCCCGGGTCCAGCAGCAACGACAGGCGACGCTCAGAGATGGCACCGATCTCGGCCACGGCCAGCGCAATGATGTCGGCCACAAAGGCCACGGGCTCGGCGTGGAAGTTGCCGCCAGAGATCACGTCGCCGTTGTCGAACACCAGGGGGTTGTCGGAAGCCGCATTGGCCTCAATGGTCAGCACGCGCGCGGCGTGGTGCAGGTTGTCCAGGCACGCGCCCATCACCTGCGGCACGCAGCGGATGGAGTACGGGTCTTGCACGCGGCCGCAGTTCGGGTGCGAAGGGTCGATGGCGCTGCCGTCGAGCAGCGCACGCACGGCAGCGGCCACGGCGATCTGCCCGGCCTGGCCACGTGCCTCGTGGATGCGTGCATCAAAGGGTTTGACCGAACCCTTGATGGCTTCGAGCGACAGGCAGCCCGCAACCAGCGCGGCGGCAAAGACGCTCTCGGCGCCAAACAGCCCGGCCAGTGCAAGTGCGGTGGACACCTGCGTGCCGTTGAGCAGCGCGAGCCCTTCCTTGGGGCCCAGCACAAACGGCTGCAAACCGATGGAGCGCATGGCCTCTGCCCCCGGCACCACCTTGCCGTCCACCTTGGCCTGGCCTTCACCAATCAGCACACAAGCCATGTGCGCCAGCGGCGCCAGGTCGCCCGACGCGCCCACCGAGCCTTTGG